>NZ_JBMOJE010000004.1:0-89878 GCF_049316945.1 Propionivibrio sp.
AGGGCGCACCCCAAGAGTACTTCTTCAGGCTGGCGCTGCCATCCTTCAGGGCGCAACGCAACGCGTTTCACACCCAACCAAACCGCAAGCCTGGAAGCCAACATATCAACATATCAATGGGGTCAGAGTCCATTGATCACCTTTCAATTCCTTGATATAGTCTGGACTAATCCAACAGCCAACTTGAGAAGAGGCTGTATTCGCCAGTTCATGTTTTCTAAGCGGCTTCATTAGCGTCAGGAGATTTCCATGCATGCCATAGAATTCAAATCGCAACTCGAACATGGGCAAATTGCCGTCCCGTCGGCTTTCCATTTGCTGGAGGGGCAGCTAGTCCGAGTATTGATTCTGCTGGATGAGACGGCTTCGGGCGAAGAGGCAAATCAGTTCATGCCGGAGAGTATCTGGCAAAAGACAGCCGGTGCATGGCAAGGCGGCGATTTGGTTCGTGATCTTCAGAGCGAGCCTGAGCAGCGCCTGGCGTTGGAATAATGCTGTTTCTGCCCGACACCAACGTCTGGATTCGCCACCTCAACTCAGCGCCCTCTATTGTAAAACCGCGACTTGCCGCTTTCCCGCCATCACAAATCTCGTTATGTGATGTTGTGAAAGCAGAGTTGTATTACGGTGCCTTCAAGAGTGTGCGCCGCGAGTCGAATCTGGCGCTGCTGGAAGTTCTTTTTTCTGGCTTTGGCAGCTTTCCTTTTGACGGTGAGGCCGCCTATATTTTTGGTGACCTTCGCGCTGAACTGGCTCGAAAAGGCACGCCAATTGGCCCATACGACTTGCAAATCGCTGCCATTGCGCTGGCTAATAATTGCACACTGGTTACTCATAATACGAATGAGTTCTCACGGATTGCCGGTTTAAAGTTGGAAGATTGGGAGGCCGCGTGAATTTCAGTTTGGGTTATTGATCAATGGCACGTTTGCCCCGCTTTGTCGTCCCTGGCCAACCTCAGCATGTGATTGTGCGGGGAAATAATCGCTCGGAAATCTTTTGCGCCGATGAAGATTACCGGTTTTATCTTGAAAAACTTCAACTTGCTTGCAAGCGGCATGGTTGCGAAATCCATGCTTATGTGTTGATGACCAATCATGTACATTTGCTCATGACACCCCATGCCGAGCAGAGTCTGAGTAAAACCTTGCAAATGCTTGGGCGTTACTACGTGCAGTACTTCAATTATTGCTATCGGCGCACGGGTACGCTTTGGGAGGGGCGTTATAAGGCGACTTTGATCGATTCGGAAGCGTATTTGTTAACCTGTATGCGCTACATAGAGTTGAACCCGGTGCGTGCGGCGATAGTGTCGCTTCCAACCGAGTATCCTTGGTCAAGTTACCCCTGCAACGCTTTAGGCAAGGCGGATGTTTTGGTTACACCGTCTCTTGAATACACGCAGTTGGGCTTAAATGACACGGAGAGACAAGCGGCTTATCGACAACTTTTTGAGAACCACATTGCTGACACCGAAGTGAATGAGATTAGAGAAGCCACCAACAAAGCCTGGGTGTTAGGGCGTGATCGGTTTAAACAGCAGATTCAACAACAATTGACGCGGCGCGTTGATCCTGCGGCAAGAGGTGGGGATAGGAAGTCGGATCAATTTCAACGTAACAGCTTGTTGCGAATCGATGGAGTCTGACCCCATTGATCGCCATTGATCGTGACCCCTTTGATCTGCGCGCTAATTGCATGATTTGTATAGAAGTTTTTTGGCGCTTGTTAAACTTCGGTTAAATTGACCACAATACTTTCTGAATTCCGATGGAGCAATGCATTATTTAAATGATAAAGTTGTCATTGGTTAAGTACAAACCTATACATTCCAAAGCAGGAATACCACTTCCCTTAAACGTGCAAACTTTATGAAGTTCGGACGGTGGCTGTAGAACAAGCTGCATTTGGTACGGAGAATCCCCGCATGAACTGGAATGCTCAACTGACCGATTGATATTACTGACAGGCGAGACAAGCCCATCATGAATGACAGCCAGGAATCGACCACCGACAAGAACGGCGAAACTCTAAACACCCAGCGCTTCCAGATGCTTGAGGATATCGCTAAGGAACTGGCCGGCGACGTAGTCTTTCCTACCTACTTTGATACTTCTTTGCGCATACGCAAGGAATTAAGCAATCCTGACCTGTCCATTTCGCGGATTGCCAGCATCGTTGGTATCGAGCCTTTACTTGCCACAAAATTAATGCAATTGGCTAATTCCGCCCTCTACAGAACCGACGGAACTGCGGTCCGCGATCTTAGCGCCGCCATCAACCGCCTAGGGGTCGAACTGGTTCGCACCACTGCTTTAGGCATCGCCATACGCCAGCTAATACGTTCCAAGGACATGGCGATCTTCATCGACATCACTAAGGCACTTTGGATACATTCCCTGAAAACCGCAGCGGCTACCCGAATCCTGGCCAGAACTTATACACTTATCAATCCCGACGAAGCTCTTCTGGCTGGCCTGGTGCACGATCTTGGTGCCTTTTACATGTTGTACCGCGCAGCCAAGTACCCGGAATTACGTGACCGACCGGATACCGTCAAGTATCTCATCATGCAATGGCACCAAAGCATAGGTGTGACGCTGCTTAGCGCTCTCGGCATGCCAGAGCATATCGTCGAAGCCACTATCGATCACGATCAACCTCGCGTTGCGCCGGAAACGGTACGTACGCTGACTGACATTGTCTATGTTGGCAATGTTCTTGCCGGCACGCATTTCGAATGGCTATATCAGGACTTCGACCCAAATGCAGGCGAAATGGGCGTCGTACTTCAGAATTTTGTCGACCTCCTGCCAGACATCGAGGCCGACACAAAGGAAATGCAGGCCGTATTTAGCTAGCGCATTTCGCTCTAGTGTTCGACCAGGAAAGCACGATAGGGGTGGCGCATCACCTTCTTTCTGGTTTGCTTACCGCCAATCGCCAATCCGAAAAGCAATTCTGTGCGGTTGCATTCAACAGATGCATCGAATCCTGTTCATCGCCCAGCCACCTCACCAGAGTCAGATGACCTGATCTCTATCAAACCGTTCCCCGCCTTTTTTTCAAAGAATTTCTAATTGAATCAATGCACAAGGAATCAATAGGGAATCAATAGGGTCAGAATCCATTGATCCGTTTTCAATTCTTCAAACCGATGGAGTCTGAACCCATTGATTTTCTGTTTGGAACTTGGTCACACCATTTGAGGCGATTAAGCACACCAAGTCAGTGGTGTCGGTGCTATTGAAGCAGACAAACTAAGCCACTAAGTGGCACAATAGAACCATGGGGCGTGTATTTAAGACCCGGCATTTCAGCCGTTGGATGCGCAAGACTGAACTGACCAACCATGCACTTTGCCTTGCTGTCGCAGAAATGGCTCAGGGTCTGGTTGATGCCGATCCCGGCGGTGGCGTCGTTAAAAAACGCGTTGGGCTTGCGGGTCGCGGTAAACGCGGCGGTGCGAGAACGCTGGTCGCGACCAACAAGGGTGACCGATGGTTCTTCGTATTCGGGTTCGGGAGAATGAGCGAGCCAGTATCGCTGACGACGAGTTGGATGCTTTGCAGGATATCGCCACGCAATTACTGGCCAGAACCGGACGGCAATTGGACGAGGCAGTGAAGGACGGTTCGCTAGAGGAGGTTTGTGATGATGACAAAAACGAAGGCTAAAGCTAAAGCCAAGAGCAGTATCTTTGAAGCTGTGCATGAAACAGCCAGCGACCTTCATCGTCTTGGCTTCATCGACAAGCGCAATATGAGCAAGTTTGATGCACTGTGCCTTAAACCGGTGCCAGATTACGATAGCCAACAAATCCGTGCTTTACGAGACCATCTGCAACTTAGCCAGGCCGTCCTTGCCGCAGTTCTGAATACCAGCCTGTCGACAGTTCGTAAATGGGAAGTGGGTGATAAGCATCCCAGCGGTCCTTCGCTCAAGTTGCTCAATCTGCTGGATCGCAAAGGCCTGGAAGCTGTTCTTTGATCCTGGCCCGGCAGCCTGGTAGCGTGCGCAAATTCCTTTCTTTTTTTCACGCGGATTCCCCCTCGCATCGGCGTGCTTGATCTGTCGGGTGGTGCGCAACGCTTCGCGTTTCACACCCTACAAAATCGCGCGCGGACATTTTGCTGAGCGAGCCGATCGTTCGTTGAATGTTCGTATGCGGCTACTTTTTTGGGGACAGGTTGTTACGCAGGCACTGGCGGTGCTCCGGGCCTGCTTTATCTTTGCATAATTCGCGCGCTTTTTGATGTTGCTCGCAACGCGCCGGGTCGGGCGATTTACTGCAATCGGCAAGTCGCATCTTCTGTTGTACGCATTGCTTGAATTGCGGGCCACGCAGATCCTGGCAGGCGGCGTTTGCCTGTTTGCGGGCTGCGCATTGTTGTGGATTGCGCGCCGTGCTGCAGTCGATTGGGGCACGTTTGCGCGCCGGTGCGGGTGGCGCAGGCGGAATCGGCGGTGCGGGTGGCGCAGGTTTTACGCTTGGGTCGGTTTCAAACAGTCCGGGAGCGCCGGGAACGCCCGCCGGGCCTTGTTGTGCCAGTGCCGGTAGGGCGATAAGCGCAGCGGCCAGTGAGGCAACAAAAAGCATGGTTTTCATCGAATGATCCTGGTGGGGAATTTGAAAATAGCTGTAAAAAGCTGTAAATGGCGGCGAATTGTCGAGTCATCGAATTAGCGAGGAAGCGAATCGCTTGCCGATTGTAGCCTCTCCAACTATCGGGGTCAGCATCGAGTTCTTTTTTGATGCCTGTCGCTGTCCCTGCAACGCCCGTTAACAGGGCATCTGCAGGCTTTACCCTGAAGACGTCCGTCCTCATGAAAATCGAAAACCGTTTGATGTGTGATGTGTGATGTGTGATGTGTGATGTGTGATGTGTGATGTGTGATGTGTGATGCATGATGATTGATGCGGCGTTATAGGAGATTCGACATGCGAACCACTTTGTCTATCGATGATGATGTTCTCAATGCCGTCAAAGGGCTGGCTCAGACTCAGCACCGGAGCGTTGGAGAAGTTCTGTCGTCGCTGGCACGACAGGCGTTGCGGCCTGTTGCGCCGAGTGGTGCCGTACGCAACGGGGTGCCCTTGCTGACCCCCAGAGCCGGAGCGGCACCCGTCACGTCAGCGTTGATCAATCAATTACGCGACGAGTTGCCTTGATGACATTTCTGCTCGATGTTAATGTGCTGATCGCCTTGATTGATCCGGCGCATATCCAGCACGATGCAGCGCATGAATGGTTTGCTACTCATCGGCACGCTTGGGCTACCTGCCCATTGACCGAAAATGGCGTGCTGCGCATCGTCGGGCACACCCGTTATCCAAACTCGCCGGGCACGCCAGCGGCGGTTGCGCCGTTGATGGCTGGTTTGCGTGCTCTGCCAGGCCATATTTTCTGGCCTGACGATATCAGTCTGCTCGATAGTGAACGGTTTGATGTGGCTCGGCTATTGAGTTCCGGACAGGTTGCCGATAGTTTATCTGCTGGCTTTGGCGTCTGCGCATGGCGGACAACTGGCAACCTTCGACCGCCGTCTGGTGACAGTCGCCGTGCGCGACGGCGCGAAGAGCTTGCATTTGATATAAGCGGCATCGCCAATTTCGTAGAATATCGGCGCAACGCGCTTCCCTTTGTGCGCCTTGCGAAGCTCACAGGCTTCTCCGGTGCTGGTGGGAAAACCAATTCCCATTCTTCCTCCGGAAACCGTAAAATACCCGGCTTTATTTCACGCCACCGGGTAATCAGCGATGACCATCAAATGCGATAAGTGGATCCGCCGCATGGCGGAGCAGCACGGCATGATCGAGCCTTTCGAAGCGAACCAGGTGCGCGAGATCGACGGTCGGAAAGTTGTGTCCTACGGTACCTCGAGCTACGGCTACGATATTCGCTGCTCGAACGAGTTCAAACTGTTCACCAACATCAATTCGACCATCGTCGATCCGAAGAACTTCGACCCGAATTCCTTCGTTGAAGTGACCAATGACTTCTGCATCATCCCGCCCAACTCCTTCGCTCTGGCGCGCACCGTCGAATACTTCCGCATCCCGCGCAGCGTGCTGACGGTTTGCCTCGGCAAGAGCACCTATGCGCGTTGCGGCATCATCGTCAATGTCACGCCGTTCGAGCCCGAATGGGAAGGTTATGTGACGCTCGAATTCTCCAATACGACGCCGTTGCCGGCCAAGATTTACGCCAACGAGGGCATCGCTCAAGTACTTTTCTTCGAAGCCGATGAAGAATGCGAAACCTCATACAAGGATCGCGGCGGCAAGTACCAAGGCCAGGTCGGCGTTACTCTTCCAAAAATTTAACCGCTTTCCACACGGAGAGCACAGAGGCACAGAGTACACAGAGGATCGAAACAAATGCTTTTCTCCGTGATCTCTGTGCCTTCGTGTTCTCTGTGTTAGAAGTGGTTCACCTCTGAAGCAGGTTCAAACATGCATTTTCATTTTCCCGTCATCATCATCGATGAAGATTTCCGCTCTGAAAACGCCTCAGGCCTGGGTATTCGCGCGCTTACCAAGGCGATCGAGAATGAGGGTTTTGAAGTGCTCGGCGTTACCGGATACGGCGACCTGACTTCGTTTGCCCAGCAGCAAAGCCGTGCTTCGGCCTTCATCCTGTCGATTGACGATGAGGAGTTCGCCCCCGGTGAAGCGGATAAAACCATTGCCGAGTTGCGCGCCTTCGTCAAGGAAATCCGCTGCCGCAATGAGGACATCCCGATCTTCCTGTACGGTGAAACGCGCACCTCGCGGCATATTCCGAACGACGTGTTGCGCGAGTTGCATGGCTTCATCCACATGTTCGAGGATACGCCGGAGTTCATCGGACGCTACGTCGTGCGCGAAGCCAAAACCTATTTGAAAAGCGTGCCGCCCCCGTTCTTCCGTGCGCTGACGCATTACGCCTCGGACGGATCCTACTCCTGGCACTGCCCCGGCCACTCGGGTGGCGTTGCGTTTCTGAAAAGCCCGGTGGGCCAGATGTTCCACCAGTTTTTCGGTGAAAACATGCTGCGTGCCGACGTCTGCAACGCCGTCGAAGAACTCGGGCAACTGCTCGACCACACCGGCCCGGTCGCCGCCTCCGAGCGCAATGCGGCGCGCATCTTCAACGCCGACCACCTGTATTTCGTGACCAACGGCACGTCGACCTCGAACAAGATCGTCTGGCACTCGACCGTGGCGCCGGGCGATGTGGTGGTTGTCGACCGCAACTGCCACAAGTCGGTACTGCACTCGATCATCATGACCGGCGCCATACCGGTGTTTCTGATGCCGACGCGCAACCACTACGGCATCATCGGCCCGATTCCGAAAGAGGAATTCCTCTGGGAGAACATCCAGAAGAAGATCGCCGCCCATCCTTTCGCCCGTGACGTGAAATCAAAGCCGCGCGTGTTGACCATTACCCAGAGCACCTACGACGGCATTCTCTACAACGTCGAGGAAATCAAGGAGATGCTCGACGGCAAGATCGACACGCTGCACTTCGATGAGGCCTGGTTGCCGCACGCCGCATTCCACGATTTCTACGGCGATTACCACGCCATTGGCGCCGATCGTCCGCGCTGCAAGGAGTCGATGATTTTCTCGACGCAGTCGACACACAAACTGCTCGCCGGCCTGTCGCAGGCGTCGCAGATTCTGGTGCAGAACTCCGAAGACCGGCAACTCGACCGCGATATCTTCAACGAAGCCTACCTGATGCATACCTCGACCTCGCCGCAATACGCCATCATCGCCTCGTGCGACGTGGCGGCGGCGATGATGGAAGCGCCTGCCGGAACGGCGCTGGTCGAGGAATCGATTGCCGAAGCGCTCGACTTCCGCCGCGCCATGCGCAAGGTCGATGAGGAGTGGGGAGTCGATTGGTGGTTCAAGGTCTGGGGGCCGGACGATCTTTCGGAAGAAGGCATCGAAGAACGCGAGGCCTGGATGCTCAAGCCGGGTGAGCGTTGGCATGGCTTCGGCATGCTCGCCGAAGGCTTCAACATGCTCGATCCGATCAAGGCTACCGTCATCACGCCGGGCCTTGATGTGGATGGCGACTTTGCCGACTCGGGCATCCCGGCAGCGATCGTCACCAAGTATCTGGCCGAACACGGCGTCATCGTTGAAAAGTGTGGTCTGTACTCGTTCTTCATCATGTTCACCATCGGCATCACCAAGGGCCGCTGGAACACCATGGTGACCGAACTGCAGCAGTTCAAGGACGACTACGACAAGAACCAGCCGCTGTGGAAGGTATTGCCCGAGTTCGTCATCAAGCATCCGCGCTACGAGCGCATCGGCCTCAAGGATCTATGCAACCAGATCCACGGTATTTACGCCGCCAGCGACGTCGCACGCCTGACCACCGAGATGTACCTGTCGAACATGGAACCGGCGATGAAGCCAACGGATGCCTTCGCCAAAATGGCGCACCGCGAGATCGACCGGGTGCCGATCGACGATCTTGAGGGCCGCATCACCAGCATCCTGCTGACGCCTTATCCGCCGGGCATCCCGCTGCTGATCCCCGGTGAGCGTTTCAATGGCACGATTGTTCGATACCTGAAGTTTGCCCGTGATTTCAACGAGAAATTTCCGGGTTTTGAAACCGACATCCATGGTCTGGTCAAGGAAGTGGTCGACGGCAGGCCGCTTTATTACGTTGATTGCGTGCGCTGAGCGTCCTTGTCGGTACGGCTTCATCCTGATTCCGCTGTAACCAGCATGGATAAACGATCTTCATGGCACAGGCCTGAAGAGTGGCGTATTCATTGGGTTGCAGAGATTGATTCCGGAAGAACGCCTATTGATGCGGCTTTCAGAGGATATGGTTGTTTTTTTCTGAAATGCGTTGATAAATGACGAAATCGAAAGCGGGGTTATTGGCGCTTTTCGCAGCGATGGCCGAGTGGCTGGGCTGGCCGGGGCGAGATGAGATTATCGCCCATTCCGCATCCAAAACTTCCGGAAAAAAGGCGTCGCCGGTAAAGTCCTGGGCGATTTCCGTCAGATAGAGGCGATCAGCCAGCGCTAGCGCCTGCCGGTAAAGTTCGGCACCGCCGATAACGAAAACTTCATTAGCGCTGCCCGCCTTGCCAATCGCTTCTTCAAGCGATCCGACGAGTGTGGCACCGGGTACTTCATATCCCGGATTCCGGCTGACGACGATGTTGTGCCTTCCGGGCAAAGGGCGGAAGGAGTCGGGCAGCGACTCCCAGGTTTTGCGTCCCATGATGACGGGCTTGCCGCGCGTGGTTTCGCGGAAGTGCCGCATGTCTTCCGGTAGATGCCAAAGCAACTGGTTGTCCTTGCCGATGACACGGTTTCTGGCAACGGCAGCAATCAGTGAAATCATGGGTTCAGAGCGCATGCCCGACTAGACAGCAACCGGCGCAGCGATGTGCGGGTGCGGGTCGTAGCCTTCGAGCGTGAAGTCTTCGAAGCGGAAGGAGAAGATGTCCTTGACCTCGGGATTCAGTCGCATTAACGGCAATGGGCGGATGTCGCGTGCCAGTTGCAACTGCACCTGCTCGAAATGATTGCTGTATAAATGTGCATCGCCGAAGGTATGCACGAAATCGCCGGGGCGATAGTTGCACACCTGCGCCAGCATCAGCGTGAGCAGGGCGTACGAAGCGATGTTGAAAGGAACACCAAGGAAAATGTCGGCGCTGCGCTGGTAAAGCTGGCAGGATAGTTTCGACCGCTGATCGGCGTCGCCGGGTGCGGCCGGAGCAACATAAAGCTGGAAGATGGCGTGACAGGGCGGCAGGGCCATGCGATCGACATCGCCCGGATTCCATGCGGTGACCATGTGCCGTCGCGAGTCGGGATTGTTTTTCAGGCCTTCGACGAGTTGGACGATCTGGTCGATTTCGCGTCCGTCCGGCGTTTTCCAGTGGCGCCACTGGTGGCCGTAAACCGGGCCGAGATCGCCGTTTTCGTCAGCCCAGTCGTCCCAGATGCGGACGCCGTTTTCCTTCAGGTAGCGGATGTTGGTGTCGCCCTGCAGGAACCACAGCAGTTCGTGAATGATCGAGCGCAGGTGCAGTTTCTTGGTCGTCAGCATCGGGAAGCCGGCACTGAGGTCGAAGCGCATTTGCCAGCCGAATACCGAACGGGTGCCGGTGCCGGTGCGGTCTGCCTTGGGGGTGCCATGGTCGAGGACATGGCGCATCAGGTCGAGATATGGCTTCATGCTTTTGCGCGGGTGGTTATGATCATTTGGATTGTAATGGATCAGCTTCTACCACGCCGGTTTTCTCAAACGTCAATCTTTAAGGTTGTTATCGTTCGATTGACGGCATTGTCCCATGACTTGCAGCTTTTCTCAGTCGCCCTATAATCCCAGAATATATTTTTTCTTATTTTTCCCGCTGGCCGGGATGAAGGTCTGGTCGCCATGATCATGAATCTTTTTTCGTCACGTCCGGATCATCCGCTGGGTGATCCCCGGGAGTTCAAGCGGGTTCTCGTTGAATTGCCTCTGGATAATGCTTTCAAGGCGGTTGACGAGGTGTATGGCTGGTTCGAATCCTTGCAGCAGGCAGACGATTTCCGCCTTGACCGTTTTTTTGATGTGGTCCGGCAACTCGACGAGGCGGCACAGCCGCACGTTCGTCGCCTGACACGAGACTACCTGCACTCTGCGCGGCTATCGAAGAGTGAAGAGCGTCGCATGTGGACCTTGTGCTACAACTACTGGGGGGAAGTATCCAGCCTCTATGCGCGCTGCCTCGAGCGCGCGATGCAGAACCCGAAGGACAAAGGCAGCGAAGCGCTCAAGTCGTCGTTGCCGCTCGCTGCAACGCGTCTGCTGGCGGCGCGAGCCACCCAGTTGAAATGGGTTGTATACCGTTATGGGCCGATTGGCGAGGACTTGTGGCGTGGCCTCGGACAGCCCTATCTGGCGGCCGAAGCGGCGGGGTATGCGCAAAAGCCGGTGCCGCTGTATCCGGGGCAGCCGGGGTTGACCAGCGTGGCCCAGCAGTACTTGCAGGCGCTGATTTTTCACTCCTCCTCGATGGATAGCCTGATGCCGCTCGAAATCGAGCTGGCGGACAGGCTGAGCGCCAACTTTCAGCCAGGCTTTGTTTTCTCGAAAGATTGTTTGCGCGACAGTGTGTATTGGGTCGATGCCGCGAGTGGTTTGCCACCGATACGGATGGCGCGTCAGCCCGACAGTCTTTTGCCGACCCTGCGCTTTTTCTC
Organism: Propionivibrio sp.; assembly: GCF_049316945.1. GTDB lineage: Bacteria > Pseudomonadota > Gammaproteobacteria > Burkholderiales > Rhodocyclaceae > Propionivibrio. Next base: position 11,228 of record NZ_JBMOJE010000004.1, read on the forward strand.
GCCGGGAACAGCGCCGCAGGCTTTGAACGAGTTGATGCGCAGCGTTGAACGTGGCGAAGTTCCCGCTGATCTGAATCTGGGTGGTGAATACCTGGCCAAGGTCTTGCTCCCTGTATTGCGCCATCTGGCCATGTACTGGGCTCCCAAGCCGCCGCAACGCGAGCATGCCCGCCATGCTGTAAAAACGCGCATGGCCGTGCTGCAGGGTTTTGACGACTGCTTTACCGTATTCGCTGGTGATGTGGCGCGTTTTGGCAAGGAACACACGGCCGAGAGTTGGGTCGTCGAGAACGTAAGTCGCGGCGGCTTTGGCGCTGGTATCGATGATCTTGGCGGCGACTGGCTGAAGATTGGAGCCTTGATCAGCATGCAGCCCGAGGGCGGAGAGAACTGGGTGCTGGGGGTGGTCAGGCGCTACAAGAAGGATTCTGATGTCCATGCCAGTGTCGGTATCCAGACGCTGTCCAGGCAGGCGCAGAGCGTCGAGCTGCGGCCACGGACGTCGGGCTTTTCGGCAACCGGAGCCATCCCCGGCATCTGGTTACGTGAGGGCAATGCGCCGGGCGCTACACGGATGGTCTTGCCGCCTGCGAGTTTCGACTTGCGCGAGAGCCTGGAGTTTGCGCACGATGGGCGGCGCTACCTGCTGACTCCGGTTGAACGCGAAGATATAGGTAGCAATTTCGAGATCGGCCATTATCGGGAAAGCGTGTCGGACTAGCAGTCAGTCATGGGGAAATGTGCTGAAAATAAATTCGTCATTCCGGGCTTGACCCGGAATCCAGTTCGTTTATCAAGTCGATTTTTTAACATCTTGATCAGATTGACAAATCTGGCTCTGCATTCCCTTCGGTCAGATTCCTGGTCAAGCCCGGAATGACGGGGTTATCCATAGATTTCACCATGACTGACTACTCGCCGTTACTGGTTGGCTCGCTGTCTTCGGTCTCGTTATTTGCGTCTTGTTCAAGTTCCTTGAGTAGCTGATAGATCGCGCGGTAACTGCGCGGCGGCTTGTTCAGCTCATGCTCCTTGAGTGCCGCCCGGCGCAGTGAGCGCAGGTGTTGCAGATCGACCGACGGGTACAGCGTGGCGATTTCGTGCAGCACTTTTTCATCAGCCAGCAATTCCGTGCGCAGTCGCTCAAGGCGATGCAGCTTGGCCGTTTCACTCGCCGAATCACCGCGAACCAGCGCCAGCGCGGCACGAATCGGCTCCACTTCCACATTGCGCATGATTTTGCCGATGTACTGCATCTGCCGACGCTTGGCTTCATCGGGTCGCATCATGCGCTGTGCTTCGACAACGGCTTCGCGCAACTCCTCGGAGATGTCAATTTTCTTGATGCGATCTTTGGATAGCGCGACCAGTTCTTCACCGAGCGCCTGTAATTCCTCCATCGCCTGCTTGCGTCGTGTTTTCGAGAGCGGTACTGGTTCTTCTTCTTCGTGGGTAATCATCGGTTTCTATTCGGAAGCTGCGTGTCGGTCAGGCGGACATGCCGGAACAGAAGCCCGGCAGGGAACTGCTATGATAGCGGCTTTCAACGCCAGCATCGTCAAACCATGTCGCTAACTACCGCTTCCGCATCGCCAGAATCACGTTTCAGTCACCCGCTGGAGACCTTGCAGCAATTCGCGCAGGATGTTCTCACGTATGCCAAGAAGTCGGGGGCCAGCGATTGCGAGGTCGATGTTTCGGAAGGCTTTGGGCAATCGGTCACCGTTCGCTGCAACGAAGTCGAAACCATCGAATACAACCGCGACAAGGGAATCGGCGTCACCATCTATCTTGGTCAGCACAAGGGGCACGCCAGCACCTCCGACTTTTCATCGGCGGCATTGCGCGAAACGGTCGAGGCGGCGCTCAACATCGCCCGCTTCACGGCGGCCGACCCCAGTGCCGGTTTGCCGGACGCGGCGCTTCTGGCCACGCGCCAGGAAGGATTTTCCGATCTCGACCTTTACCATCCGTGGCTGCTTTCGGTCGAGAGTGCCATCGATCTGGCGCGGCGCTGCGAGCAGGCGGCTTTTGCGGTCAGTCCGCAGGTAACCAATTCGGAAGGGGCGACAGTCTCGATTCAGGAAGGCCAGTTCATTTCCGCCAACAGCCTCGGCTTCATGGGCGGCTACCCGACCTCGCGGCATTACCTGTCCTGCTCGGTCATCGCCGGCAAGGAAGAGAACATGCAGCGCGACGACTGGTATTCGTCGTCGCGCGATTCCCTGGGCATTGCCTCGCCGGAGGCGATTGGCGATTACGCCGCACGGCGGGCGCTGGCGCGACTGGGGGCGCGCAAGATCAAGACCTGCAAGGTGCCCGTGCTGTTTGAAGCGCCGCTTGCGGCGTCGCTGGTCGGAAGCTTCGTTCATGCCGTCAGTGGTGGCAGCCTGTACCGCAAGACCTCATTTCTCGTCGATAGTCTTGGCAAGCGCGTTTTCTCAAAGAAGATGCAGATCAGTGAACGTCCGCATCTGCCCGGCGGTATGGCGAGCAGCGCATTCGACAACGACGGAGTGCGCACACATGACCGTGAAGTGGTGGTCAACGGCGTTTTGCAAGGCTACTTCCTGAGTGCGTATACGGCACGCAAACTGGGGTTGCAGACGACCGGCAACGCGGGTGGTTGCCACAACCTGATCGTGCATCCGGGCAAGCGCGACTTTCGTGGCCTGCTCAAGAAGATGGGGCGCGGCCTGCTGGTGACCGAGTTGCTTGGTCAGGGCGTCAATTACGTGAATGGCGATTATTCGCGTGGTGCGGCGGGTTATTGGGTGGAGGGCGGAAAGATCGTGCATGCGGTTGAAGAAGTGACGATCGCCGGCAATCTGCGCGACATGTTCCGCAACGTAGCGGCCGTCGGTAACGACGTGCTGGTGCGCGGCTCCAAGCAGGTCGGTTCGATCCTGATCGAGCAAATGAAGGTAGCGGGGAGTTGATCATCAGCTTTCGAGTAGCGCGGTTCACCCTGTTCGGAGAATAAGTCATGGAAAGACGTTCATTTCTGAAGAAGGCCGGAGTCGGGCTGGCTGCCGGCGCCGTGGCTTTGCCCGCCATCGCCCAGACTGCCCCGACCATCAAGTGGCGCATGGCGTCAAGTTTCCCGAAGAGTCTGGATACGCTTTACGGGACGGGGGAGTTTCTGGTCAAGCGCATCGCCGAGATGACTGGCGGAAAATTCCAGATCCAGTTATTCGCCGCAGGGGAAATCGTTCCCGGTCCGGGCGTCCACGATGCAGTCAAGGACAATACGGTGGAAATGGGGCAGACCTGCTCGTATTACTATTAGGCAAGGATCCCACCTATTGCATTGATACGGCCATTCCCTTCGGCATGAACAACCGCCAGACCGACGCCTGGTACCGCCACGGGAACGGCACGAAACTGATGAGCGAGTTCTTCGCCAAGTCCAATATTGTATCTTTCCCCTGTGGCAACACCGGCGTTCAAATGGGTGGCTGGTTCCGCAAGGAAATCAAGACGGCCGCAGACTTGAAGGGCCTGAAAATGCGCATTGCCGGTCTGGCCGGGGCCGTGCTGGCCAAGGTCGGCGTGGTGCCGCAACAGATTTCGGGCACCGACATCTATCCCTCTCTGGAAAAGGGCACCATCGATGCGGCTGAGTGGGTCGGGCCCTACGACGACCAGAAGCTCGGCTTCAACAAGGTTGCCAAGTACTACTACTACCCGGGTTGGTGGGAAGGTGGCCCGCAGATTTCGGTTTACATCAATGCCAGGAAGTGGGCCGAATTGCCGAAGGAGTACCAGGCGATCGTCGCCGCGGCGTGTGCCGATGCGCATATTGAAATGCTGGCCAGGTACGACGCCAAGAATCCGCTCGCGCTCAGGCAATTGATCGCTTCCGGGACGCAACTGAAGCCTCTTCCAAAGGATGTCCTGGAGGTCTGTTACAAGGCCGCCATCGAGCTTTATGCCGAAATCTCGGCCAAGAACCCCGAGTTCAAGAAGGTCTATGACGACTACAAGAAGTTCACCGACGAACAGAACTCATGGTTCCGTGTCGCGGAAGGTTCTTTCTCGAACTTCATGTTTGCGCATAGGGGCATTTAACAGGGTTGATTGATATTATCAAAAAGCCTTAAAACCCTTGCCAGTACTAGTTTCTTCTGAAATACCCTTTCCCCTTGTATTGCTTTGTGTTGATAGATTTACTGCAAATGTTAGTACGCAACGAGTACACAGCGAGTATGGTCAGGCGTACAGGCTTGCCATTCACCCTACTCTGAAAGATGAATGCCGCTGACGCCCTATGTTGCCTCGCTGCTGTTCGCATTGCCACGCCGGAATCAGTACGTATTCTCAAGCACCAAAGCCGCCGAAGGGCGCATTACTGACCCGCGCCCGTCGCACGCGCAAGCCTGCGCTGTTGCAGGGCTGGAACTGACCCTGCATGGCTTGCGCCGGTCGTTCGCCAGTCTGTGCGAGTGGGTTGAGTGCCCGGCTGGTATTTCCGCGCAAATCCAAGGCCATGCGCCCCAAGGCGTGAGAGAACAGAACTACATCCGACGCCCATTGGACTTGCTGCGCATGTGGCATTGCCAGATTGAAGCTTGGATTCTCGAACAGGCCGGGATTGAATTCATACCAGAGAAGGCCGGTTTGCGAGTGGTGCAGAGCAGCGCTTCTTGACTATGCACACAAACATACATACGCTATAACCATGCGCTACCTCTGCGACAAAGTGAAGCGAGCCGCCAACCTCAAGAAACACGGGTACGACTTCGATGATGCGCCAGCGGTTATTGAGGGTGTTGCCGCCATAACATTTGAAGACAAGCGCTTCGATTATGGTGAACATCGTTTCATTACGTTGGGGATGCTGCACGATGAGGTGGTGGTTATCGTCACCGCCGAGACTGACGAAAAAATCCGCGTGATTTCGATGTGAAAGGCCGAACGAAATGAACAAGAAATCTACTTCAAAAATCTTTGATGATGATGCGCCTATCACCCAGACCGACATTGACGCCGGAAAACTGGTGCTGGTAAAGCGCGAAGCTGGCCGCGTGGTGAGGCCGAAGAAGCGCGTCACCTTGTATCTTGATGCTGATGTCGTCGAACGCTTCAAGCAACAGGCGGGTGAGCGCGGGTATCAAACGCTGATAAACGAAACGCTTAAATCCGCATTTCATCACGCCGATATTGAAGAAACGATACGCAAGGTCATTCGAGAAGAATTGCATAAAGAAGCCGCCTGACTGCAAGTAGACACCCGTGCCGCGAATCGAATTTGTCCAACCCAAGCCACGCATTCTGGATTGGCGCGTCCAGGTCGATGGCCGCAGCATCGGAAGCGGCTGGAAGTGTGGCGAAGCCTTCCGTGTGTCGATAGCGACGATGGAAGCCGCCCTACTCTGGAAGATGCTTTCAAGGCTGCAAAGCGGCAAGTGAAGGAATTGAAGTTATGAACCGCGCCTGACGGTTTCAGGCAATCGGGCTAGAAGTTGTCAGAAGCACCGGACGAGCCTTAGCTTTGCCATTTAATAGCACATAAGCTATATTCGATCATGGAATACACCCTTGAGTTTTACAACGATTCCGTACAGAACGAGATTCTTGCCTGGCCGGATGGGATACAAGCCAGCTTTACGCGGATAACCGAAATGATGATGGTATGGTGCATGGTTCTAACCTTGGGCTGCCCTACACACGACCTTTTGGTGATGGCTTGTTTGAAATTCGCGCCAAAGGGCGTGAAGGAATTGGGCGGGCTTTCTTCTGCACACTTGCTGGCCGTCGTGTTGTCATTCTGCATGGCTTCATCAAAAAGTCCGAGCAGGCCCCGGTCAAGGAATTGAAAACCGCCCGACAGAGATTAAAGGAGGTACAGAATGGATAAGTTCAATCCCGTCGCTTTCGACCCCAAGGCGCACGCCGCCAACAAACGCACGACTAGCGCCCTGTTTCGTGAAGCCTACGATGCGTTAGACGATGAATTCGCCGCCCTGGCCGTTCTGTTACAAGCCAGAAAAGATGCAGGCATGACACAAGCTGAAGTAGCCGCCAAGATGGGCGTCAGCCAGCCGGTACTGGCACGCATCGAATCCAGCCTTGGCAGCAGGAAACATGCGCCTTCGCTCGAAACCCTGCGGAAGTACGCGATGGCTTGCGGCAAGCGTCTGGTTATCGGGATGCAGTAGAACACCGTCGTCTGACCGATTAAAGCCGCGCCTATCTCGACGGAGAGAAAACCGGGCGCCTTCACCCGGCTGGCGCGGCTCCCCTACCTGAAGGCGTTTGAAGGCACGCTATGAAACTGACAGTCACCATTAAAGGCCGCGAGGCGATATCCGCCCAGATAGACAGTGGGCCGGCCCGACTTGAAACCATGCTGCAGTGGTGCATGTCGCCAAGCTGGGTTGTAAGCCCAGATCGAAGACTTTCCATAACCCCTGGTATGCGAGCTTTCCATAACCGTTCCATTGCTCCCTAAACCCCGGCTTCGCAGCCAGATCACTTGGACGGTATTTGTCGCGCATTCGGATCAATCTCCGAAGGGACTTGCAAAAGCGAATGAAAATACTGGCTGTAGAGCAAACCACTATCTGAAAATAGTTAACTACCGCGCTTAAAGGCAATTATTTCAGTCGGTGGCAGCTTAGTGCGCAAGCCATCCATCTGGCGTTGCGAAATCAAATGACCATGCGCGGCGGCCTTGGCAAGCCAAATCACGCCCGTGTTCTCGTCCTTCGGAACCCCGTTACCACGCATATAACATTGGCTAAGCAAGTTCATGGCGTCAGCATAGCCTTGCTTGGCGGCTTGTTCCAGCCAGTAAATCGCGCATTTAGGCTTGTCGCTAGACAGGAAAATCAAGGCCATCTCATTTTGAGCCTCAGCATCCCCTGAGTCTGCGCTTTTAAGCACAAGAAAATCTTCGGGTTCAAACGGTAGGCATAAGTGTGGTTTGATCAAATCAAGAGGGATCATCGTTTTTCCATTCACGATCTTGCGTGCCATAGAACCATCTGCAAACTTGCGCCAAAAAGTACGCTCGCTCCACTCGGTCAGTGTGATTGCGGCGGGAAGGCTGATGAGTTGCATGATTGGTTTCTCCTTGATGAGTTGGCACTTAACAGTGCCAACAGTGCCAAAATGGCCATTGGCGCTGCACTTAACAGTGCCAAGAGTGCCATTTTGCCATTGGCACTGCCACTTAGCAGTGCCAATCGAGAAATGGCAGTCCTAATCTTCTCAATATGGGTCAAATACGCCATGGCCTAAAATTTGCTCTATAAAAAACAGCAAAGCTGGTTCAGCCTCGCTACTCGTTTCTCACTAAACTTTTGGAGGTTATATGAAATTTGCTCAGATCAAACAACAGACGCAAAAGGGCTTCACACTGATCGAACTGATGATCGTTGTGGCGATTATCGGTATTTTGGCGGCGGTGGCGTTGCCGGCTTATCAGGATTACACCGTGCGTGCCAAGGTGACGGAGGTGCTTTTGGCAGCCAGCACTTGTCGCACAACGATTACCGAGACAATTCAGACTGCAACTACCTTGCCTGCAGCAGCTGATTCATGGGGCTGTGGCGAGTCAGCTTCGTCGTCTAGCAAATTCGTTGCGTCAGTTAGTACCGCAGCAAATACAGGCCTTATTACTGTTACTGGTCAAAACTTGGGTGCGGGAAATGGTTCGGTCAAGTTGGCACCTTGTTCTGTTGACACAGCTACAACATTCGCCACATGTACTGCGCCTACCGCAGGCGGCACAGTGAAAATGTGGATATGCGGCCCAGGCACCATGCCAGCTAAGTATCTTCCGGGTTCGTGCAGATCCGCCTAAGCAAAAAATCGAAACGAACAAACAGGGAACAGGGTCAATAGTGGTCAGACTCCTTATTCCACCTGTAACGAAAGCCGCCTTAGGGCGGTTTTTTTTAGCTCAAGCAGATCAATACAGCTAGCCCATGAAAATTCCGATCCTATCCTTCACAGTCATGACGGCAGCAGCTTGGCTGGTGCCAAACCATTACCCTCCGTGGCTCAATACCTGGAGTGATGGCTTGGCAATCATGGGGCTGTTGCTGCTGCTTCCATCCATGGCCGCCAATGCCGTGGCCGGCGCGTGTGTTTCATGGCGACTTCCGGTCATCGCAGCCGTTTGCATAGCTGTGATTTTGGGGCAACTCGTTGCCGGCAAGCTGATGTTCGCTGGCGATGCTGTCATGGGAGTTTTGTATATCGGTCTATGGCTCGCGGCAGTGCTGACCGGCAGCTTGATGGGCGCTTCCGCCGGACGCAGCGGCGCGCTGAGTGTGCTAATGACCGCCTGGTTTTTTGTGGCGCTGTTCTCGGTCGGCATCGCGCTGGTGCAGTGGACGGGCGCCTTGAGCCTGAATATTTATGCGGCCGACCTGCCACCCGGTGCACGGCCATTCGGCAACGTGGCCCAGCCCAACAACTTTTGCACGCTTTGCTTGCTTGGTCTGTGCGGGCTGCTTTGGTTGCATCAGCAGCAAAGGGTGAATGGCGCAATCTTTTCGCTGGGAGCAGGTTTCTTGCTTCTGGGCATGGTGGCGTCGCAGTCGCGCACCGGGTGGCTGCAAATCGGGCTACTGGTACTCTTGGGGCTGGCCTTGCGTGGGCGGGCCGGCTTACGCATCACGCGGGCGCAATTGCTGATGCTGGGCGCGGCTTTTTCGGTGGGCGTACTTCTGTGGACATGGATTAACGACCTGTTGACGCTCTCTGCCGGTCGTTCGCTGGATGACCAGATGCAGGCCGGAGTGCGACTACCCTATTGGCGCTCAATGTTGGATGCGATCGGGCGCGAGCCGTTATGGGGCTATGGTTGGCAGCAGGTGGGTGTGGCCCAGCAACGCGTGGCGCTCGATCATCCGGCAATCGGGGCGTATTTCGACCACAGCCATAACGTAGTGCTGGATTTGTTGTTGTGGAACGGCGTGCCGATCGGCGGCCTCATCGTAGCGGCATTTGCCTGGTGGTTCATTGCCCATATTCGCGCTTGCCATGATGGACGGGGAGTGTGGTTGCTGGCGGCGCTGGCAGGCATAGTCACGCACGGCATGCTGGAGTATCCGTTGGAGTACGCCTACTTTCTGATCCCCGCTGGGCTGGCGATGGGTGCTGTCGAAGAATTTTCTCCAGCAGGCAGAGCGCCACTACGGGTGCCACGTTGGGCGCTGTTGTCTTTAACTGGGTTGCTCGGTGCTCTGTTTGTGGGGGTGGCCGTGGAGTACTTCAAAGCCGAAGAGAACTACCGTACCCTGCGCTTTGAGTCGGCGCATATCGGCGTGACCCGTATCGAGACACCTGCGGCCCAGTTGTACCTGCTCACGCAACTCGGAGCCTTCCTGCAGTTTTCCCACACCGAGGCTACGCCCGGCATGACTTTGGATCAAGTGGACTCGATGCGCAAGCTGTCTGAGCGCTATGGGTTCTCGTCGGTGATGCTGCGCTATGCACTGGCAGCCGGCCTTAATGACCAGCCCGAAGTGGCGCGAGAAACGCTGGCACGCATTTGCAAAATTCACTCACCCCAACGCTGCAGCGAAGTTCGAGAAAGTTGGGCGGTGCTACAGTTGCGCTATCCACAGTTAGCAGGTTTGATGCCGAGCAAATAATAGGACAGCAAATAATAGGGCAAATAATAGGGGACAGACCACGGTTTCCTGATCGCCCCTGAGTTACCCCAAAGCCCCGTCGCCAACACGACGGGGCTTTTCTTCGCTTGCTTCCGGCAACAGCGCAATTCCGTAATTGTCGATCGAAATCAAACGGTTCAGAGCCTTTGACAAAAAGTTTGGCGCATAATATTCTTTTCCCTTACACGATCAAGGAGAGCAAGATGGGGCTGACCTATGCGGCACTGAAACTCACCAATCTCTTTACTAATCAGCAGGTGCAGGTCAATGCGCTGGTTGATACGGGGGCGACCTTCATGTGTGTCACGGAGGAGATTGCTTTGCAACTGGGGTTTGATATTACCGAGGTTCGCCAACAAACGGTTACTCTGGCCGATGGGCATCAACGTAAAGTTCCTAAAATTGCGCCCATTGAGATCGTCTTTGAAAATCGCAGCTATGTAACCGAGGCGGTGGTTCTGGGAAACGAGCCGCTACTCGGCGTTATTCCGCTGGAGGCGATGGATCTTGTCGTTGACCCTCGCCAGCAAGCATTGATTGTAAATCCGCAGCATCCCAATTACCCGGTCGCGCTGGCAAAATGAACAACAGGGGACTCATATTAATCATGGAAATAATAGGGGGCTCCCATAAAAAATAATAGGGGTTAAAAAATAATAGGGGTCAGACCACGGTTTCCTGATCGCCCCTGAGTTATCCCAAAACCCCATCGTCGACACGATGGGGTTTTTCTTCGTTTGGTTCCAGCAAGCCGCTACACATAGCCCTCAATATTTTCAAACGAAATTTTCGGCGGTTCGGGCTTACATCCTCGTCCTTGATGTGTAGTCACAGCGCGACTACAATGGAAGCTCTGAAACCGCTTCAAAGGAAGCCGCCATGAGCACCGCTGATACCTATGTCCGTGCCCGAATTGACACCAACACCAAGGAACGTGCTGCCGAAGCGCTCGAAGCAATGGGCTTGTCCATTTCGGACGCTATCCGCTTACTGATGCTGCGGGTAGCAGATGAGCGGCGTTTGCCCTTCGATGTGAAGGTTCCAAACGCCACAACGCGCAAGGCCATTGCAGAACTTGAAAAAGGGAAGGGTAAGCGGTTCGCCAGCGTTGACGACTTGATGGCAGACCTGCATGCGGGCGATTGACCGGGCTTCTGCCTTCAAACGTGATTACAAGCGCGAAGCCAAGGGCCAGCACCGGGCAACGCTCGATGGCGACTTAAAGCCCGTCCTCGTTGATCTGGTAACTGACCAGCCGCTTGATGCCAAATACCGCGACCATGACTTGAGCGGCGATTGGGCAGGCTACCGTGAATGCCACGTCAAACCCGACCTGCTGCTGATCTATCGCAAATCGGGGGCAGACAAGCTCAGACTGGCGCGGCTTGGCTCACACAGCGAGCTTTTCGGGTGAGCATGTCAGTTTTGACAACAGCCTAGCCTTACGCTCCAGCCTGACACTTTTAGCGTCAGATATGAATTGATATTGATTCACATTGACACTTTGCCAGAGACTTCTAAGACCCATACCTTACAGATTGCACGGAATTGGGGAAGCGCTACTTTCCGCCGCGTTCCTTGATTTTTATTCCCACCCGGCCTGTGGCGTGTATCCACTCAAGAAAGTTGCCCAGAACTTTGCCTTGCTCCTTCGCGTCTGCATGCTCGACTAAGAAATCCGCGTAGTCCTGGTTGAGTTTCTTCTGTTTGTCTGTGTTCATTGCCGGTTCTTCTCTGGTGCGTGTTGCTTGGTATTGAGGAAAACTGCTTACAAACTGGTTACATGGAAGCGAAAACAGGAGATAACAATATCGCATAATCCGCTGTAACCAGTGCTACCACTAGCTTGTAGTACATACGAATGACATAGCATTCTCGAACTTCATGTTCAGCCGCAAGAGCTGATTCACACGCAGAGCTTATTACTTGGCCTATCGCTGAAGTCCGCATGGATAGGCGATCTACAGGCCATGTTGCTGTAGAGTGGCGTATTTGCTGTCTTTACAGCTTTAATGCTTGTAGATCGCCAATTGGCGCGGCTTCCAGCGATTAATGCTGCGCCATATTGCATCTTTCCCGGTCAGTGTTTGCCGCCGTAACCCGAGATGCCGATAGCGAAGCGAACCAGGTTGTAGCTCGCCCAGCGTAACAGGCGCGAGTGCCAAGGCAGTTGTTGCCAGCGCTGCGGCGGCAGTTCTTGCGCGCCTTCCTGCATGGCTTTCCCCAGGCTGCAGCGCAATTCAGCCGCAAATTTAGCGTCCAGTACGACGAGGTTGGCTTCCTTGGCCAGCAACAGGCTGAAGGGGTCGATGTTGGACGAACCGACGGTTGCCCACTGCTCATCAATGACCGCCACCTTGGCGTGCAGGAAGCTGTGGTGGTATTCGAAGATGTGAATGCCGGCGTTCAGCAGCTTGCTGTAAAGCGCTTGCGTGGCGTAATGGAACAGGCGGTACTCAATGCGGCCCTGGAGCAGGATGGTTACCTGCACTCCGCGCTGTACGGCATCGCTCAGTGCGCGCCGAAAGCGCCGACCGGGCAGGAAGTAGGCGTTGGCGATCAGGATGTTTTCGCGGGCGTCGGCGATCGCCGCCAGATAGGCCTCTTCGATATCCCGGCGATGCCTGATGTTGTCGCGTACCAGAAAGGCCGCTGCCTGATCTCCGCGTGGCGAAGGGTTCGGCTCCGGGCCACGCACGATCCGGAAGCGCCGTTTCATTTTGACCCAGATGACGATTTCCCAGAGCCGTTGCATGCTGCGCTGGATCGGCATGAGCAACGGGCCTTCAAGCCGTACGGCGTAGTCGTAACGCGGAGGTGACTGATCCGGATTGTTGAGGTCGTCGATGATATTGATGCCGCCAACGAAGGCAATTTCCCCATCGATGACCGCCAGTTTGCGATGCAGGCGGCGTAGCCGGTGGCGGCGCAACTTAAAGCGCGAGAGGTCGGGTCGATAGGCCAGCGCCATGACGCCGGCGTCGGTCAGCGCGGGCATCAGCGTGCGTGAAAAGGCGGGGGCGCCAAATCCGTCGACCAGAACGCGCACCTCGACGCCGCGCCGAGCTGCTGCCATCAAGGCGTCGGAAACAGCCCGGCCGGTGCTGTCATCCTCAAAAATATAGCTTTCAAGATGCACTTCATGCCGGGCTTCGTTGATCGCGGTGAGCAGCGCCGGAAAGAATTCGGCTCCGCTGTCAAGCAATGTCAGTCGGTTGCCGGGCAGGAATTCAGCGGACATCGCCGCAGTTGTCGTGCAGCAGATTAGCGGAGAGCGCGGCGTGGTCGGAAATTTTCGACCACGGATCGCCGAAATGCATCTCGGCATGAGTGACCGAGAAGCCGCGCACGTAGATGCGGTCCAGTCGCAGGACTGGCCGTTTGGCCGGGAAGCTGCGTCCCGGCGATCCGGGGCTGCCATAGGCGCCGCCAAAAACCTCGCACAGGCCGAGACGCTGCGCCAGTAATTCGTCAGCCTCGTTGCGCCAGTCGTTGAAGTCACCGGCAATGATCAGTGGCGAGTCAGGGTCGGCGATATTCTCAAGATACCCGGCCAGGGCATCCAGTTGCCGGCGCCGAGAACGGGCGAACAGCGAGAGGTGGGCGCAGACACAATGCAGCGCCTTTTCCAGCCCCGGCACGTTGATGGCGCAATGCAACAGGCCGCGCCGCTCGAAGCGATGGTGGGTGACGTCCTGATTGTGCGAATGCTCGATCGGGAAGCGGGCAAGAATCGCATTGCCGTGGTGTCCGTGGTCGTAGATCACGTTGCTGCCGTAGGAGGTCGATTGCCAGACGTCTGCAGCAAGGAAGTCTTGTTGCGACCCGTCCGGCCAATTGTCAATTTTCTCGGCATGCTTGCTGTGCATGCCCTGGACTTCCTGCAGGAAAACGATGTCGGCCCCCACCTCGCGCAGTTGTTCGCGCAGTTCATGCACCATCATGTGCTGATTGAATTGGGAGAAACCCTTGTGGATGTTGTAGGTAAGAACCTTTAATTGCGAGGTGTTCATGGCACTCACGAAACCGCAAGCATCCTTTCCAGTGCCAGCCTGGCGAGAACCAATTCGTGCTCCGGTACCTTGATCTGGTTGACAACCTGGCCTTCGGCCAGATTTTCCAGCGTCCATGCCAGATGCTGCGGATCGATGCGCTGCATCGTCGAGCACATGCAGACGGTCGGCGACATGAAGTGGACGATCTTGCCTTCGGGTTTCATTTCCTCGGCCAGTCGATTAACCAGATTCAACTCGGTGCCGACCAGCCAGCGCGTGTTTGGCGGGGCTTCCCTGATGGTCTTGACGATCAGCTCGGTCGAGCCGACGTAGTCCGACTGCTTGCACACCTCGAAGCTGCACTCCGGGTGGGCGATGACCAGCCCGTCCGGATACTGGTTGCGGAACTTCAGGATGTGCGCCGGCTGGAACATCTGGTGCACCGCACAGTGGCCTTTCCAGAGCAGCAGCCGGGCCTTGTGAATCTGTTCAGGCGTCAGGCCTCCGAGTTCGAGATCGGGGTCCCAGACCATCATCTCGTCGAGCGGGATGCCCATTTTGTAACCTGTCCAGCGGCCAAGATGCTGGTCGGGGAAGAACAGTATCTTCTCGCGTTGCCCGAATGCCCACCCGGCAATTGTTCCGGCATTCGACGAAGTGCATACGATGCCGCCATGCTCGCCGCAGAAAGCCTTGAGGTCGGCCGCAGAATTGATGTAGGTCACCGGTGTGACTGATTCTTCGGCGTTCAGTACCGAACTCAACTCGCGCCAGCAGCGTTCGACCTTGGCCAGATTGGCCATGTCGGCCATCGAGCAGCCAGCCGCCAGGTCGGGCAGGATGGCTTTCTGGTGAGGTTTGGACATGATGTCGGCAACCTCGGCCATGAAATGGACGCCGCAGAAAACGATATATTCGGCATCGGCTTGGGCGGCGAGGCGGGAGAGTTTGAGCGAGTCGCCGGTCAGGTCGGCGTATTGATAAACATCGGCACGCTGATAGTGGTGGCAGAGCAGAACGGCCTTCTTGCCGAGCTTTGCCCGGGCAACACGAATACGTTCGTGGCAGGCGTCGTCCTGCAGTTGGTTGAATCGGTCAAAGGCGATGGTCGCGGTTTGCATTGCATATTCTCAAATCGTTGCCGTGGATGGATAAACGGGCGGTAGCAGAAGGGAATTGTCTCAGAGGCCGTGAAAAAAAGCCTTAACACCCACCGCAGAGCCGCAAAGACGCAGAGGTTTCGCAGAGAAAACCTTTAAAAACAATGGGGGTTCCTCTGCGTTTTCTCTGCGTCTTTGCGCCTCTGCGGTGGATTCTTGATCTATTCTCATGCTCTCAGGTGTTTGACTTCAGCTTTTCCACTGTAGCCCGGCATGGCGCCAGCCGCCGGTCTTGCCGCGTTGTCCGTTGGCGTCCTTGTCGCCTTCAAAGCCCTCAAGCACGTTGTAACACTCGTTGTATCCGGCCTGGCTGGCAAGGCAGGCGGCGTGGTGCGAGCGAATGCCGCTGCGGCAGATGAACATGACCAGCGCTTCCGGGTCGACCTGTTTCTTCAATTGCGCGAGGAAATGGCTGTTGGGCTGATTTGACGGGTAGCTTAACCATTCGATTTCTTCGGCGCCGGGAATGCGGCCGACCCAATCCCACTCGGCGCGGGTGCGGACGTCGACGAGTTTGGCTCCGGGTGCCAGTTGCCAGATTTCACAGGCTTCCTTGGGCGTCAGTGCGCCGGCATAAGGCAGTCCGAGTTCGCTGGCGCGTGTATGGGCCAGTTTCAGGAGATCGGTCAGTTTTCCCATGAGAGTTATCAGTATCAAAAAGAAGGATGTAAAGTATAAATCACTTGCTCTGCCTGTGCCGTTTATGAAAAAGGCATCAATGGCACTGGCGTGGTGCGTTGTTGTAAAAAAACGCACCACGCCAGTGCATTTAAAACCCTTGAGTAAGCAATATTGCCTTATGGCACAATGCCGCGTTAGCGTGAAAGTCGCCCCAGTGACTCTCGAATCTCCCCTCGCCCTCCGGGAGAGGGGTCGGGGGTGAGGGAAACGGGCATGACTTTCATAATTTGGGGCGCCTTGCAAAGCCATGCCCGTTAGCAGCGAACGGATTGGCATGGTTTCTGCTATTACCCAAGGCACCTTATTTTTAATTCTACTGTCGCCGGAATTACCGGTATCCGCTGAGGAGACTTTGCATATGGCAACCCCGCAAGATGTAATCGATATGGTCAAGGAAAACGACGTCAAGTTCGTCGACTTCCGTTTTACTGACACCCGTGGCAAGGAGCAGCACGTTACAGTTCCGGTCAGCGCCTTCGACGAAGACAAGTTCGAGAATGGCCACGCTTTCGACGGCTCCTCGATTGCTGGCTGGAAAGGCATTCAAGCCTCCGACATGCAGTTGATGCCGGATCCCTCAACCGCCTATATCGACCCCTTCTTCGACGAAACGACGCTGGTTCTGACCTGCGACGTCGTTGACCCAGCCGATGGCCGTGGCTATGACCGCGATCCGCGCTCGATCGCCAAGCGCGCTGAAGCCTACCTGAAGTCCACCGGCATCGGCGATACCGCCTATTTTGGTCCGGAACCCGAATTCTTCATCTTCGACTCCGTCGAATGGGGCGTCGACATGTCCGGCTGCAACCTGAAGATCTACTCGGCCGAAGCCGCATGGACCTCGGGCGAGAAGAGTGAATCTGGCGGCGGCACGGGTCATCGCCCGACGGTCAAGGGCGGCTACTTCCCGGTTCCCCCGGTCGACAGCCTGCACGACATCCGTTCGGCCATGTGCCTGACGCTGGAATCGCTTGGCGTGCCGGTTGAAGTCCATCATCACGAAGTGGCAACCGCCGGTCAATGCGAAATCGGCACCCTGTTCAGCACGCTGGTCAAGCGCGCCGACTGGACGCAGATTCTCAAGTACGTGGTGCATAACGTTGCCCATCAATACGGCAAGACCGCTACCTTCATGCCGAAACCGATCGTTGGCGACAACGGCTCGGGCATGCACGTGCATCAATCGATCTGGAAGGATGGCAAGAACCTGTTCGCCGGCAACGGCTACGCCGGTCTGTCGGAAATGGCGCTTTTCTACATCGGTGGCATCATCAAGCACGCCAAGGCGCTGAACGCTATCACCAATCCGGGCACCAACTCGTACAAACGTCTGGTTCCGCACTATGAAGCACCGGTCAAGCTGGCTTACTCGGCCAAGAACCGTTCCGCTTCGATCCGCATTCCGCACGTTGCGTCCGACAAGGCGCGCCGTATCGAAACGCGTTTCCCGGACCCGATCGCCAACCCGTACCTGTGCTTCACGGCGTTGCTGATGGCCGGTCTGGACGGCATCCAGAACAAGATCCACCCTGGCGATGCAGCCGACAAGAACCTCTACGATCTGCCGCCGGAAGAGGATGCAAAGATCCCGACCGTTTGCGCCAGCCTCGAAGAAGCTCTGGCCGCACTCGATATTGATCGTGAATTCCTGACCCGTGGCGGTGTCTTCTCCAGCGACTGGATCGATGCCTACCTCGAACTGAAGATGGAAGAAGTCAACAAGGTTCGCATGACGACCCACCCGGTTGAATTCGATTTGTACTATAGCTGCTGATCCATTTAGTAGCCTGGCAGTAAAAAAGGACGGGCATGCCCGTCCTTTTTTTTGTCCACCGCCTGCGGGCTTGCTGCGTTTGTATTTAATCGGGGTATCCCATACACTGATATGTGTAGTTGGCCTCAGAATGCTGGCTATCAACAACGGATAGGAACGCGATGAATTCCCGAAAGTTTTATTTCCCGCTCGCTGCATTGCTCTTCCTGGCCGCCATCCCTGTCCAGGCGGATGTCATGTATCAGTGCACCGATGAAAGCGGGCACAAATCGTTTTCAAACATAAAGTCTTCAGCAAAGGGCGCCAAGTGCTCGGCAATGGATATGGGCTCCCCGGTTAGTAGTCCGGCGACCAAGGCCGCAACGAAAACCCCGACGCCGGCCACATTTCCCAAGGTTGACGACAACGCGCAAAAGTCACGCGATACGGATCGCCGGCGTATTCTCGAAAGCGAATTGACCGCCGAGCAGAAGAATCTTGAGCAGGCGAAGAAGGATCTCGCCGAACAGGAAGCCACCGTGCTACCCAATGAACGCATGCAGTACAAAGGCGGCGGTGGCATCAGTGGCGGCAAGGTCGAGGAGCGAGTGCAGCCGTTCAGGGACAAGGTGGCTTTGCATGAGCGCAATATCGAGGCCATCCAGAAAGAAATTTCAAAGCTGCGCTGATCCGAAAATGGTGCGCTTGATGCTGTCTGACGCCCATGCCTGATCCCTTGAGCAACCAGTTCGGCGGGCTCGATCTGCTTTCCTCGTCGGTGATTTTGCTCGACAAGAATTTTGCCATCCATTACATGAACTCCGCTGCGGAGAATCTGCTGGCGCTCAGCAGCAAAGCCGTGACCGGATGCCACCTGGAAAATGTCGTGGATTGTCCCAGCGCACTTCAGGAAACGCTGGACAATACATTCTCGTCAGGCTGGAGCTATACCGGTCAGAGCATAAAACTTGTCCGAAATGACGGTGTAGTCCTGCATCTCAACTGTACAGTCAGTACGATCGATACGCAGGGCGCTGGGCTTCTGGTCGAACTGTGGCCGATCGATCAGCAATTGAAAGCGACGCGCGAAGAGCGCCTGCTTGAGCAGCAAATCGCCAGCCGTGAACTGATCCGTAATCTGGCGCATGAAATCAAGAACCCGCTCGGCGGCATTCGCGGGGCGGCACAGTTGCTCGAACATGAGCTCAACAACCCTGACTTGCGCGAGTACACACAGGTCATCATCAAGGAAGCGGACCGCTTGCAGGATCTGATGCGGCGCTTGCTTTCGCCGCATCGGCCGATGCAGCCGGGGCCGGTCAACATTCACGAAATTCTTGAACGGGTGCGCAGTCTGCTGACCGCGGAATTCCCGCAGACTCTCACCGTCCACCGCGATTACGACACCAGTTTGCCCGAACTGGTGGGTGATCGCGAGCAACTGATCCAGGCCGTGCTCAATATCGCGCGCAATGCAGCGCAGGCCATCAAAGGGCAGTCAGGTGACGTTCCGGCTTCAGGGCAGATCACGCTGCGTACCCGTGTCGACCGGCAGGTCACGCTGGCCAAGCGGCGCCATCGGCTGGCGCTAGAGTTACAGGTAATCGACAACGGCCCGGGCATTCCGGACGACATTCGCGAGCGCATGTTTTACCCGCTGGTTTCCGGTCGCCCGGGAGGCAGCGGTCTCGGCCTGACCCTGGCGCAGAGCTTCGTTCAGCAACACCAGGGGACGATCGAGTGCGTAAGTCGCCCCGGATACACCTGTTTTACGATCCGGATGCCCTTGATCACGGGGTGATGGCAAGCTATTTGCTATAGCTTCCTCATACTATTCAAGATGTCTGGAAAATCAATGAAACCTGTTTGGATCGTCGACGACGACAAGTCAATTCGCTGGGTGCTGGAAAAAACCCTGTCCCGCGAGCAGGTGCCATTCAGGAGCTTTGCCTCGGCCAGCGAAGCGCTTTCGCAACTTGATCTGGGCGTCGAGCCCCCGCAGGTGCTGGTGTCGGACATCCGCATGCCCGGCGAGTCGGGGCTTGAACTGCTCAAACAGGTCAAGGAGCGTTTTCCTTCGTTGCCGGTGATCATCATGACCGCCTACTCGGATCTGGACAGCGCGGTCGCGGCTTTCCAGGGCGGAGCTTTCGAATATCTGCCCAAGCCGTTTGATGTCGATCAGGCACTGGAGTTGATTCGCCGAGCCATTGACGAGAGCTTGCACCAGGTTGGTGCGTCCACTGAGGTTGGCCTGGTGCCGGAGATTCTCGGCCAGGCGCCGGCCATGCAGGAAGTTTTTCGTGCCATTGGCCGCCTGAGTCAATCGACGGCGACGGTGATGATCACTGGCGAATCGGGCTCGGGCAAGGAGTTGGTGGCGCGCGCCGTGCATCGACACAGCCTGCGTTCCGACAAGCCGTTCATCGCCATCAATACCGCAGCGATTCCCAAGGATCTGCTCGAATCCGAGCTCTTTGGCCATGAGCGCGGTGCCTTTACCGGTGCGGCAGCGCAGCGGCGTGGCCGTTTTGAGCAGGCCGAAGGCGGCACGCTGTTCCTCGACGAGATCGGTGACATGCCTTCCGAATTGCAGACACGTCTGCTGCGTGTGCTTTCGGATGGCAACTACTACCGCGTCGGCGGGCATTCGCCGATCAAGGCCAACGTGCGCATCATCGCCGCCACGCACCAGAATCTGGAAGCTCGGGTCAAGGAAGGCTTGTTTCGTGAGGATCTGTTCCACCGTCTCAACGTGATTCGCGTGCGCTTGCCGAGCTTGCGCGAGCGGCGTGAGGACATCCCGATTCTGGCCCGCCATTTCCTGCAGAAGAGCGCGCAGGATCTGGGGGTCGAGGCCAAGCGTTTTTCCGATGCGGCGCTCAGGCATCTGGCCACGCTGGATTTTCCGGGCAACGTGCGGCAACTGGAAAACATCTGTCATTGGCTTACCGTCATGGCCCCGGGCCAGCAGGTTGATTTCGCCGATCTGCCGCCGGAACTGCGTGAAACGTCTCCGCTGTCCACGGCCTATGATTGGGAGGGTGGGCTGGCGATGGAGGTTGATCGTTTGCTGGCCGGCAGGGATGGTCAGGTTCACGAAAAACTGACCAATATCTTTGAGCGCGTCCTGATAGCCCGTGCGCTGACCCACACCGGAGGACGCCGGATCGAGGCGGCGCTGGCACTCGGCATAGGTCGCAACACCATCACGCGCAAGATTCAGGATCTGGGTCTTGATGGCGGGCGGGCCGATGATGCGGGGCAAGCCGCCAGATAATCAGCGATAATGGCGGCCTTCAATCGATGCCGCCGCAATGTTTGATAATCCTGCCTCCCTGCTGATCGATCCCGTGCGTTTGCAAACCCTGCTCGGGGAGGCACGTGGACGCTTCGACGTCGATTCGCTGGTCGAGTGCGAATCGACCAACACGGTGCTGCTGGTGCGTGCTGCACAGGGCGCTCCGGCTGGCAGCGTCATCGTGACAGACCGGCAAACGGACGGGCGCGGCAGTCGTGGGCGCCGCTGGTTCGCATCACCGGAATCGAGTCTCACCTTTTCCGTACTCTGGCGTTTTGATGGCGGCCTTGATCGACTGGCCGGGCTCTCGCTGGCTGTTGGCGTCGCCGTGGTGCAGGCCCTTGAAGCCTGCGGCGCTTCGGGCATCCGGCTCAAATGGCCGAACGACATCCTGCTCGGCAATGCAAAGCTGGGCGGCATTCTCGTCGAGCTACAGAGCGAACCGGGCTGTGCCTTGGCAGTAATCGGCATCGGCCTGAATCTGAGCCTGCCGGAAAGCATCGGCGAGCGCGACGACTTCACGCTGCCGCCAGCCGCACTGGACGAAATACTCTTTCCCCTGCCGGAACGGCATGCCTTGTTTGCACAACTGCTGATTGAACTGGCGCATGTTTTTGACCGCTTCTCAAGCGGCGGATTTGCCGAACTGCGTAATCAGTGGCAGGCGCTGCATGCCTGGCAGGATCGTCCGGTGTGTCTGCTGCGCGACGGCCGGGTCGAGAAAGAAGGCATCTGCCGTGGCGCCGATGTCGACGGTGCGTTGCTGGTGCTCACGGCGGCTGGTATCGAGCGCTGCCTGTCCGGCGACCTTTCACTGCGTGCCCTTTCATGATGATCGCCATCGACGCCGGCAATACGCGCCTCAAGTGGGGTGTGCATGATGGCGCGGCATGGGTCGCTCAAGGCGTACTGCCTACCGGCGAAGCCGCACGCCTGGCCGAGGTGTCTGCCGCCTGGCCCGATGCGGCGCGAGTCGTCGCCTGCAACGTGGCCGGCGAGGCGGTTGAACAGGCGATAAACGCTGCGCTGGCGCAACGCTTCCCCGCACTGCTTTGGCTGCGCTCCAGCGCCGGGGTTTGTGGCGTACGCAATGGTTATGAGCAGCCCGAGCGCCTTGGCGCCGACCGCTGGGCGGCGCTGATCGGCGCCCATGCTCAGGTCGCCACCGACTGCCTTGTGGTTTGCGCCGGTACGGCGACCACGGTCGATTGCCTCGATGCGACTGGGGTATTCCGCGGCGGGCTGATCCTGCCGGGCATTGAGCTGATGCGCGCCTCGCTGGCCGGCAACACCGCCCAGCTGCCGCTGGCTGAAGGCGAGTTCCGTTCCGAGCCGCGCAATACCATGGATGCCATCGCCAGCGGTTGTCTGCAGGCCCAGATCGGCGCCATCGAACGCATGTTCTCGGGATTGTCAGGCAAGCCGGGAGCGATCTGTCTGCTGACGGGTGGAGCCGCGCCCTGCATTGCGCCGTATTTGAACATCCCGTTCAAAATGTCCGAAAATCTTATTCTCGATGGACTGGTGCGCTACGGCGCTTCGCAGTAATCTTGCGGGTGTGTCGGCCGGATCAATCCGGCAAGGCGTAGTTTGCGAATTGGAGAAACCTCATGTTGCCTAAAATGCTGGCCATGCTGCCTGCCTTTCTTGCCTATTTTGCCGTAGCCGTGGCGTTGATTGCGGTATTTTTTCTCATCTACGTCAACGTCACGCCTTATGACGAAATCGGCCTGATCCGGCAGGGCAACACCGCCGCCGCCGTGAGCCTTTCCGGCGCCCTGTTCGGGTTTGCCATGCCGATTGCCAATGTGATCGCCCACAGCGACACGCTGGCCGACCTCGCCGCCTGGGGGGCAATTGCCGGCGTGATCCAGTTGCTGGCCTATTTGGTGGCGCGCTTCACGCTGCCGCATCTGATCGAAGATATTTCAGCCGGAAAACTGGCGCCGGCAATTTTCCTCGCCTCACTTTCGCTGACGGTCGGGCTGACCAACGCCGCCTGCATGGCCTATTAATCCGGCACTAACGGGCATGGCTTTGAAAGGCGCTCCAAATTATGAAAGTCATGCCCGTTTCCCTCACCCCCGACCCCTCCCAGAGGGCGAGGGGAGGTTCGAGAGTCGCTCGCGCGACTTTCACGTTAATACTCTAGGAGATCGACATGGCACTCATGGATTTCATCAAAAAACAATTCATCGACGTTATTCACTGGACTGAAGAAGGCGATGGGGTGCTGGCCTACCGCTACCCGATGCAGGATTTCGAAATCCAGAACGGCGCCAAGCTGACCGTGCGCGATTCACAGATGGCGGTTTTCGTCAATGAGGGGCAGGTCGCCGACATCTTCGGCCCCGGCCTGCACACGCTGACCACCCAGACGCTGCCGGTCCTGACCAACCTGAAGAACTGGGACAAGCTGTTTGCCTCGCCCTTCAAGTCCGATGTCTATTTCTTCTCGACGCGCCTGCAACTCGACCGCAAGTGGGGAACACCGAATCCGATCACCATCCGCGACAAGGATTTCGGCATGGTGCGGATGCGCGCATTCGGCATCTATTCGTACAAACTCACCGATCCGGGAAAGTTCTACAAGGAAATTTCCGGCACGCGCGAGCAGTACGTCGTCGATGATCTTGATGGCCAGTTGCGCAGCCTGGTAATCAGCTCGATGACTGATTTGTTCGGCGAATCGGGCGTTCCCTTCATCGACATGGCGGCCAATCAGTCCGAATTCAGCACCGCGCTGAAGACCAAGCTGGAACCGGTGTTCGACCGTTACGGCCTGGCCCTCGACAGCTTTGTCGTGCAGAACGTCTCGCTGCCGGAAGAACTGCAGAAGATCCTCGACACCAAGATCAGCATGAACATGATCGGTGACATGGGCCGCTTCACCCAGTACCAGGTGGCCAACAGCATTCCGCTGGCAGCGCAGAACGAGGGCGGGATGGCCGGCATCGGCGCTGGTCTGGGGGCCGGAATGAGCATCGGGCAAGGCATGGCGCAGGCCATGACGCAAGCCATGCAGCCGGGCGCATCACAGCCGGCAGTTGCCGCCGCCGTAGCGGCGCCGGCGGCGGTCAATGCCGACGATATCGTTGCCACGCTCGAAAAACTGCATGGACTGGTGGCCAAGGGCATCCTGTCGCAAGCCGAGTTTGACGCCAAGAAAGCCGAGTTGCTGGGCAAACTGAGCTGAATTCAGCCCGGTCGGATGGCTCGTGAAAAGACCAACACCAACCGCGAAGGCGCAAAGGTGCCAAGGGCACGCAAAGAAATGCATTGCGTTCCCAGGGTTAACCTTTGCGTTATCTTTGCCCCTTTGCGCCTTCGCGGTGGACGTGCCGCTTTTCAGAATGTGCAGTGAAAACCGCTAACTGCCCATCCTGCGGCGCGCCGGTCAGCTTCCGCTCGGCGGCTTCGGTCTATGCCGTCTGCGAATTCTGTCGCAGCACCTTGCTGCGTGACGGCGAGGACCTGAAGAACCTCGGCCGCATGGCCGACTTGCTGGACGACCCGACCCTTATCCAGATCGGCAGCGAGGGGACGTTCCGCGGGCTGCACTTTGGCGTTATCGGGCGCATCCAGCTCAAGCACGAGGCCGGGCTGTGGAACGAATGGCACATCATTTTCGACGATGCGCGCAGCGCCTGGCTATCGGAGGCTGGCGGCGAATTCGTGGTCAGTACGCTGGTGCCGGTCAGCGAAACATTGCCAGCCTTCGAGTCGCTGAAGCCGGAAATGCCCGTCAGCATCGCCGGACGCAGTTTCACCGTCACCGACCTCGAATCGGCGCGCTGCATCTCCGGGCAGGGCGAACTGCCATTCAAGGTTGAAGCCGGCTACGACGTTAACGCCGCCGACCTGAGAAGCAGCGACCGCTTTGTCACCATCGACTACAGTGAAACGCCGCCGCTGGTTTTTGTCGGCTATCAGGCCACTTTCGACGAACTCAAGCTGGCCAATCTCAAGGATGAGCGCACGCTTTCGGCTGGCGGTGTGCCAACGATCAAGGCCAGGGCCTTCAACTGCCCGCACTGCGCCTCGCCGCTCAGCGTGCACTCCGGCGCCATCGAGAGCGTCGCCTGCGACAGTTGCGGCTCGATCATCGGCGTCGAAAACGAGAACGTGCGCTTGCTGGCCAGCGCCGCGCAGTCGATGCGCGTCGTGCCGTGGCTGCCGCTCGGCAGCAAGGGCAACTTGCACGACGTTGAATGGGAAGCCATCGGCTTCATGCGGCGCAGCACGCGCTCGGGCGGCGTCGATTACGCCTGGTCCGAATACCTGCTGTTCAACGCCGAGCAGGGTTTTGCCTGGCTGACCGAATATCAGGGCCACTGGAACTACGCGCGTACGCTGTCCAGCCCGCCTGCGGTCAGTCGCGGACAGGCTTCATTCAAGCGCAAGGATAGTGAGTTCAAGCTGTTCAGCTCGGGAAAAGCGGAAGTCA
Organism: Propionivibrio sp.; assembly: GCF_049316945.1. GTDB lineage: Bacteria > Pseudomonadota > Gammaproteobacteria > Burkholderiales > Rhodocyclaceae > Propionivibrio. Next base: position 36,197 of record NZ_JBMOJE010000004.1, read on the forward strand.
CCTACGTCGTCGGCGAATTCTACTGGCGCGTCGCGGTCGGCGAATCGTGTCTCGTCGAAGACTACATCTGCCCGCCGCTGATGCTCTCGCGCGAGGTGACGGACAAGGAAGCCAGCTGGTCGGAGAGCGACTATCTGGAGCCGGAAGCCTTGTGCGCGGCGTTCAAGATCAAGGCAACGGCGCCGGCGCGGATCGGCGTTTTTGCCAACCAGCCCAACCCGCTGATCGAGCGCCATCGCGGCGTATTCAGCCTGTTCTGGAAGCTGGCGCTGGCGGCGACCGTGGTGCAACTGGCCTTCGTTTTCATCTTCGCATCGCATCTCGTTCTCAAACAGCAACTGGTCCTTTCGCCGTTCAATGAAGAAGCGACGCTGACCACGCAGGAATTCACCCTGCCCAGCCGGGCCAAATCGCTGCGCGTCCGGCACAGCACCGACGTTGAAAACAACTGGGTGGACATCACCACCACGCTGGTCGAGAAGAAAACCGGCGAGGCCTATCAGGGCGCGCAGGAAGTCAGCTACTACCGTGGCGTCGATGACGGCGAAAGCTGGTCGGAAGGGAACAAGGACGACGCCATCGCCTTCAAGGACATCCCGCCCGGAACCTATTACCTGACCATCGAGTATGAGCTTGGCAAAGATCGGGTTGACGCCGTGGCCGACACAGTTGCAGTCGTTCGCAACCCGGTGACCTGGTCGAACTACGTGTTCGTGATGATCTTCCTGGTTCTTTTCCCGCTTTATTCGCGCTGGCGGCGCAGTGCCTTCGAGGCGAAGCGCTGGAACGAAAGCGACCTCGGCGGCGGTGAGGAAAGCGACAGCGGGAACGACGAGGACGAATGAGATGATCAAGACCAACCTCGTCATCGGGCTGCTCGCGCTGGCTTTCTTTTCCCATGCCCAGTATCAGGGCTGGAACCTCTTCGAGCGCAGTGCCAGCGCGCAAACTGCGCGTCTTGCGGGCAGCGGAAGCCGCGCCTATCACAAGTAGGAAGCGGGTTTTTCTCTGCCTGTCCATTGCTCAATAGCCAACAAGAAGCAGGGCTGAGAGCCAATAAACACGGGCATCTTCAAGGCATGCCCCGCAGGACATGGTTTTATGCGGCCGCTGGCACACACTTCCTGTAGATCGTCTAAAGACGGGTGTACTCAAGCATCTCCTCCATGTCCGGAAACGCCTTCAGCAGAATGGTCGATAGTCGTTCAATGACCTTGGCGGGTACTATCTGTCTTTGCCCACTCAAGAGAAGCAATTTCCGCATGCAAAGAGAAGTCCAAGAGAAGTCCAGGTTCGCCGTCGTGGCGGCTGTTCAACTGCCGAGCGTGAGCGACGTCGAGTTCGAGGCGTCGTTGACCGAACTGCGCGAATTGGCAAAAACACTGGGGTTCGAGGTCGTACACAAGTTCATGCAGAAGCGCTCCGGCTTCGACAAGACGGCCTATCTGGGCGTCGGAAAGCGGGAAGAAATACGCTGCTTCGTGAACAACGAACCCGAGTTTGCCGAGTTGAATGAAACGCGGCAGAGCGCCGCTGACCCTTGCAGCGGTGAAATCGACGTCATCTTCGTCGACCACGAGATATCTCCATCGCAGGCGCGTAACCTCGAAAAGGAGGTCGGCTGCCAGGTGATGGACCGGACCATGGTCATCCTCGAAATCTTTCACCGCAACGCCCGCTCTCGCGCCGCCCGTGCGCAGGTTGAGATCGCGCGCCTCGGTTACATGGCACCGCGCCTGCGCGAGGCGGCGAAGCTCGCCGGGCCGCAAGGGCGGCAGCGCAGCGGCCTCGGTGGCCGCGGGGCTGGCGAGTCGCACACCGAGATGGATCGCCGCAAGATCCGTGACCGGATTGCCGAACTGCAGTTGGAAATCACCGCCATGGATGTCGAGCGCAAGACGCAACGTGCCCGGCGGCAAGAGCGCCAGGGGCTGGCTGGGGTTGCGCTGGTCGGCTACACCAACGCCGGCAAGTCCACCCTGATGCGAGCACTCACCGGCAGCGAGGTGCTGGTCGCCAACAAACTCTTCGCCACCCTCGACACCACCGTGCGCGCGCTCCACCCCGAGAGCGTGCCGCGCATACTGGTCAGCGACACGGTCGGTTTCATCAAGAATCTGCCGCACGGTCTCGTCGCGTCGTTCAAATCCACACTCGAAGAGGCGCTTGATGCGTCGCTGCTGCTCCACATCATCGACGCCAGCGATCCCGGGTTTGAACGCCAGCTTGAGGTTACAGACGACGTGCTTGACGAGATTGGTGCGAAAGCCGTGCCGCTCATTCGTATCTTCAACAAGATCGATCACGTCGGGGACGCCGCGGCACAAAGCGAATGTGCCGCGGCGCTGCGTGCGCAGTATCCGGATTGCATCGTGATGAGCGCGCGCCGCCCTGACGACGTTGCCAAGCTACGCGAGAGAATCGTCGGGTTTTTCCAGGGGAATCTTGTCGAGGACGAGATTTTTCTGCCTTGGTCGGCACAGCAACTGCGTGGGGCAATCTACGCAAGTTGTGAGGTGCTGGCGGAGCGTGCCGACGGTGAGGGCGCGTTTTTTCGCGTACGTGGCGAAAGCGACGCTGTCAAGGGCCTGCGCGAGCAGTTCAGCCGGGCTTAGTGAGCGTCTAAGCCGGCGGCAAGTTGGCCGATTGACGCGCTCTCTGTTTGGCGGCGACATAATCCGCATGACCTACATAAAGCAAGTCGGCGATCTTGCGCATCAGATGCAGTTCGTGCGCATCAAGGTGCCCATCGGCCATCGCCACCTGCCACATGTTTTCGATGATGCGGATTTTCTGCTCGGCGTTGCAGGCCTTGTTGATCAGGGAAGTGAATTGGTAGTAGCCGCTGGCTTGACCCGCCTCCTGCTCTGCCAGGCCGAGCAAGGTTTCCAGTTGCTCAGCATCAAGCCCGAACTGCTGGCGTAATGTTGCGACGATGGAGTTACGCTCTTCAACGGCGATGTGGTCATCCATGCGCATCATCTCCAGCAGCAAGGCAGCAGTAGCGATCTGTAGCGCTTTTTCACTGCCAGCCGCGCTTTGACTTGTTCCTGGTTCGATGAACTGGCTGAAGAATCCTTTAATGCTGGCGATCATGGATATCCCTCTGGGGTAGTGGTGGGCAATTCGCTGAACACGTGATGAACTCGATATCTATCGAGGCGATGCCCAAATTGTATAGCGTCATTGATTTTCTGCATCCGACCATGGCTTTTTCGGTCGCGGTCATGCCGGCAACCCGACTGTGGACTCATAGGTTGTGAAAAAATGCCGGAACACCCACCGCAGAGCCGCAAAGTCGCAAAGGTTTCGCAGAGAAAACCTTTAAAAACAATTGGGGTCCGGGTCCTCTGCGTTTCCTCTGCGTCTTTGCGTCTCTGCGGTGGATTGTTGAAATATTCGCAAACTACCAGAGTAAGGTTAATCCACTTTTCAGAATAGAATAGATCGGACTCGAACAGATTCCCTATTCAATGAATCAGGCCCTCCTCTTTTCCGTCTTCGTTATCGCATCCTGCGGCCTGGCCTACGAGCTGATTGCCGGCGCGCTGTCGAGCTATCTGCTTGGCGATTCGATAACCCAATTTTCGACGGTCATCGGCACCTATCTGTTTGCCATGGGCATCGGTTCGTGGCTGTCGCGCTTCGTTGAACGCAATCTGGTAGCTCGTTTTGTACAGATCGAGCTGATGGTCGGCGTGCTCGGCGGGTTCTCGGCCGCTGGGCTGTTTTTCATTTTTGTCTGGTTCTCGACGCCTTTCCAACTGGCGCTGTACCTCGCGGTGTTTGGTATCGGCGTGCTGGTCGGTCTGGAAATTCCGCTGATCATGCGCATCCTCAAGCGCGACCTGAGCTTCAAGGATCTCGTCTCGCAGGTGCTCACCTTCGACTATCTCGGCGCGCTGGCCGTCTCCATTCTTTTTCCGTTGTTGCTGGTGCCCCATCTCGGGCTGGTGCGCAGCGGCCTGCTCTTCGGCCTGCTCAACGTGCTGGTCGCGCTGTGGGCGCTGTGGCTGTTCCGCGAGCAACTGCGCAACGCCTTCTGGCTGAGAACGCAGGCTTTTGTCTCGCTGATCATGCTGGCGCTCGGTTTCGCGGCAGCCGGGCAATTTACCTCGCTGGCCGAGGCGCACCTTTACGCCGACGAGATCGTTTACAGCGAGAACTCGCCCTACCAGCACATCGTGATTACGCGCTGGAAGGATGATCTGCGCCTGTTTCTCAACAACAATCTGCAGTTCAGTTCGCGCGACGAATACCGCTACCACGAGGCGCTGGTGCATCCCGCATTGTCTACCCTGCCCGGCGCGCGGCGCGTGCTGGTGCTCGGCGGCGGCGACGGTCTGGCGGTGCGCGAGATTCTCAAGTACCCGCAGGTCGAGACGGTAACGCTGGTCGACCTCGATCCGGCGATGACGCAACTTTTCTCGACGGCCGCCCCGCTACGCAAGCTCAACGCCGACGCGCTGCATTCGCCCAAGGTCAAAGTAGTCAACGCCGACGCGCTGAAATGGCTGGAAGACAACGACGCGCTTTTTGACTTTGTGGTGGTGGATTTTCCCGATCCGTCAAATTTCGCCATCGGCAAACTCTACAGCGCCGCCTTCTATCGCCTGCTGGAGAAGCACCTTTCGGCAGGTGCGCTGGCCGTCATCCAGTCCACTTCGCCGCTCTACGCCCGCCAATCGTTCTGGTGCGTGGTGACCACGCTGGAAGATGTCGGTCTGGTCGTGACGCCCTATCACGCGCTGGTGCCGTCGTTTGGCGAATGGGGTTTCGTGTTGGCCGGTCGTCGCGCCTATCAGCCGCCGGCCAGCTATGCCGTCGAGACGCGCTTCCTGACACCCGAAACAACTCCGGCGCTGTTCCAGTTTCCCAAGGACATGGCGCGCGTCGACGCCGAGGTGAACCGGCTCAACAATCAGGTGCTGGTGCGCTACTTCGAGAACGAGTGGCGGCAGGTAGTTCGTTAAGCGCATGCGTCGCCGCGATTTCCTCGCCTCAATGGCCGCAGCCGGTCTGGCTTCCCTTCCCGGCTGCAGCAGCCCGGCCAAGCCCGCCCTGCCGCCCGGTGCGCTGCTCGGCACCGCAATCGATCCCGGGCATCTGCTGCGCGAAAACAGCCTGCCCGCAGCGACCGAGACGCAGCACGTTCCGGTGCTTATCGTCGGCGCCGGCATCGGCGGACTGTCGGCCGGATGGAAACTGGCAAAGTCCGGCTTCAACGACTTCCTGATGGTCGAACTGGAAGCCGAAGCCGGAGGAAATTCACGTGCCGGGCAGAACGAAGTCAGCGCCTATCCTCTGGCCGCGCACTACCTGCCGTTGCCGACGCGCGAGGCAACAGCGGTGCGCGAACTACTGGCAGAACTCGGCGTATTGCAGGGCGACCCGCGCGCCGCCCGCCCGCGCTTCGACGAACGCTATCTCTGCGCGACACCGCAGGAACGGCTGTACCGCAATGGCTGGTGGCAGGATGGTGTGCTGCCGCAGCTTGGCGTAAGTTCCGCCGAGCATGAACAATACCGGCGATTTTCTGCCCTGATGGACGCCTTCAAGCAGCGGCGCGACGTCGGTCGCCGCGCCTTTGCCCTGCCCATGGCCTTCTCCAGCCAGTCCCCCGACCTGCTGACGCTCGACAAGCTGACCATGCGCGACTGGCTGCTGGCGCAGGGACTCGATTCGCCGCATCTGCACTGGTACGTCGATTACGCCTGCCGCGACGATTACGGCACGAGCAGCGCCGAAGTTTCCGCCTGGGCCGGCATTCATTACTTTGCCTGCCGCAATGGCGAAGCGCAGGATGCGGCGAGCGAAACCGTGCTCACCACGCCGGGCGGCAATGGCTGGCTGGCCGAAGGCATGGCGAAAAGTATCAAGACGCGTGCCGGAGATCGCCTGCTGAGCGGGGCGCTGGCCTTCCGCGTTGCCGAAGTTGACGGGAAGATGAGCGTCGATCTGTGGCTGCCGGCGGAAAAACGCACGCTGCGGCTGGTCGCCGGGCAACTGATCTGGGCTGCACCGCTGTTCCTCGTTCCCCATGTCTTTGCCGGCCACGAGTCACTGAAGTCGGCGGCCCGAACTTATTCCCATGCACCGTGGCTGGTCGCCAACCTGACGCTTGCGCGCCACCCCGAGGAACGCGCCGGCATGGCTCCGGCCTGGGACAATGTACTTTACGACAGTCCCGGTCTGGGCTACGTGGTATCGACGCACCAGCAGATGCGCATGCGTCCGGGCGCCACCGTGTTCACCTACTACCGTGCGCTGTCCGGCATGATGCCGCAGCAGGGACGAACGGCCTTGCAGGACACCTCGCGCGAGGACTGGGCCGAACAGATACTCGCCGAACTGGAACGGCCGCATCCGGATATCCGGCAGGTAACGACGCGCCTCGATATCTTCCGCAATGGCCACGCCATGGCGCGCCCGTTGCCGGGTCTGATCGGGGGCGAAGCACGCCGCCTGTTTGCCGCCGATGGCACCCATTTGCGCTTCGCCCATGCCGACGTCAGCGGCTTCTCGCTGTTCGAGGAGGCGCAGTACCGCGGCGTTCTGGCGGCAGAACGAACGCTGCACCGTCTTGGCAAGCGTTTTACTACTTCGCTCAGTTGAAAGCACTGCTCATGAACCATAAAACCGCAGTTGGATGTAATGCCAATGTCGCAAGCCCTCATCCCCGGCCCTTCTCCCGCGGGGAGAAGGGTGCAAACCCCCTCTCCCCGCGGGAGAGGGTTGGGGTGAGGGCTAAACCCCCGTCAAATCTGGCGTTGCGGTCAATTAGTCGCGGTCAACTGAGGTTTTTAGGATGAATGGACTGCACCTCATCGCCGAACTCCACGACTGCCGATGCCAGCCGCGCCTGCTGCTCAGCGTCGACGCGCTGCGTGAATTATGTCTGGCCGTCTGCACCTCGCCCGGCCTGACACCCGTCGGGCAGGTCTTTCACCAGTTCGGCAACGACAGCGAACCGGCCGGCGCCACCGGCGCAGTGATCCTCGCCGAATCGCATCTGGCCGTGCATACCTGGCCGGAACTCAATGCCGTCACGCTCGACCTCTACGTCTGCAACTTCAGTCAGGACAACCGCGCCGCCGCCCGTGCGGCCTGCGACCGGCTGATCGCCGCCTTCGCGCCGGTGAAGGTGGAAATGCGCGAAGTCGAGCGTGGGGGCTGATCAACGAACACCTCGGTCGTAAACCTGATCAGTAAGCTGCAAGCCGCATGGATAGGCGTTCTGCACCGCCAATGCCTGAAGAGTGGCGTAAATAAACGATCTTCAGGTATGTGGCTCGTAGATGACCATTCGACGAGCCTCTCTGTCCGACGCATTTTTTAACGGCGATCCGTCACCGAATTCCTGGCACTGCGATGTCTCACCCGGAACCAGAAAAATCGGCTATCCGGTTGGATCAGGCGGAATCGGTGCGGGCGAAAAATCGAGCTTGCTCCGGGTTATAAACGGGCGTAATGTCCGCATTTGCTCCCAGAGAAAGAAAATGTCATGGTAACTGTTCTCCATACCGGCCCCGATCGCGATCTCGCCACAAGTTACCTCACGGCAGCGCTTAAACATCACAAACAGGCGGATATCGCCCGCCACCTCGGCATTGACGCGCGTACCGTTCGCCGCTGGGTAATCAACCAATCGGTGCCCCAGCACTACATTTTTGGCCTGCAACGCCTGCTGCCGCTGGATACGCCCTTCGAAGGCGAAGCCGGCTTCAACTATATTGACCTCTTCGCCGGCATCGGTGGTATACGAATGGCATTCGAGGGGCTGGGCGGGCGTTGCGTGTTCACCAGCGAGTGGGATAGCTACGCGCAGAAGACCTATGCCGAAAATTTCCCCGGCGGTCACGCCATCAATGGCGACATTACGCAGATCGACGCCGCCGAAATTCCCGATCACGACCTGTTGCTCGCCGGCTTTCCCTGCCAGCCCTTCTCGATTGCCGGCGTCTCCAAGAAAAACGCGCTTGGCCGCGCCCACGGCTTTGCCTGCGAAACGCAAGGCACGCTCTTTTTCGACGTCGCCCGCATCATCCAGACCAAGCGCCCGCGCGCCTTCCTGCTGGAAAACGTCAAAAACCTCGTCTCGCACGATAAAGGCCGCACCTTCGACGTCATCTGCCGCACCCTGCGCGACGAACTCGGCTACCACATCCACTATCGCGTCATCGACGGCGCCCACTTCGTACCGCAGCACCGTGAGCGCATTCTCATCGTCGGCTTTCGCGAAGCGGTCGACTTCGACTTCGACGCCCTGCCGTTGCCCGCCAAAGGCCAGCGCAAACTGGCGGAGATACTGCATAAAACGGATGGCAGCGAGCCGCAACTGCCATGGGACGGCGAACGTTTCTTCAACCACACCGCGAACCGTATCGATCAGAAATACACCCTGACCGACAAGCTCTGGGCCTACCTGCAAGCCTACGCTGCCAAGCACCGCGCCGCCGGCAACGGTTTCGGCTTCGGGCTGGCCTACCCGGACAGCGTGACGCGCACCCTCTCGGCACGCTACTACAAGGACGGTTCGGAAATCCTCGTTTACCAAGGCGAAGGTGTGAATCCACGCCGGCTGACACCGCGCGAATGCGCACGGCTGATGGGTTTCCCGGACTCGTTCAGGATTCCGGTTTCGGATATGCGGGCCTACAGACAGTTCGGAAATTCGGTCGTGGTCGATGTTATGCGACATGTCGCAAAATTGATGCATCCTTGTCTGGATGCTGATATCCTGGAACCTGAATTGCCATTTCGTTATGCAAATGCTTAAGGAGAAACCATGCAAACCATTTCCCGCATTCCAAAACTGCAAGAAGTTTCCTTTGATGGTGCATTGCTTTGGTTTTCTGAATTACAAACCAAAGGGCTGCTTTTCCATCCCGAAGATGATCCTGGTGAAATTATTTCCATCGCTGACGGCAATGTCGTATTTTCTTCATCGGAGGCTGTTGAACTTCGCTTTCTGCTGGAAGAACTCGATAGTGGTTTGGGGCATGAAATTTTCGTTGAAGCTGCCTACCCTTTTTTCATGCGTGCCGTCGGAATGCACCTAGACGCTTAATGGCAGACGTAGTCGACAAAGCAACCCGTAGCAGGATGATGGCCAGTATTAGGGGGAAAAACACAAAGCCCGAATTAATTGTCCGTCGATATTTGCATCAGCGTGGTCTGCGCTACCGCCTACATGTGCAATCACTTCCTGGTAAGCCAGATATTGTTTTTCCAAGATATCGCAAAGTTGTATTCATTCATGGTTGTTTTTGGCACCGTCACGACGGTTGCAAGTACGCAACTATGCCAGCTAGTCGTGTGGAATTTTGGGAAAACAAGCTTTCAGAAAACGTAGCTCGGGATCAGTATCAAATTGCAGTACTTCAAGAGATGAACTGGAAAGTACTGGTAGTGTGGGAGTGTGAATTGCGACATAACGACTCGCGGCTACAGTCCCTTTATCTGGATATTATCGAGGGCAATTGATTATGGTTTCTACCCCGTGGCTTGGTATTCATGAATGGATAACGAAAAGCTCTCGATTGCTCATAAAAAAGCTTTCACGGAATGATTGCAGTTGGGCTGATGACCGACTCAACGGTCACCAGAACGGTGTGTATATTCCACGAGAAATCAGGGAGGCAGGATTTTTCCCCACGCTGAGAAATGAAAATCCGAAAAAACCGCACATTTACATATCCAAAATTAAAACTTTCTGGCCGGCAACAGGAGAAATCAAGGAGTCGTGTTTGAGGCATTTCTCAAATAAAGGCACAGAGATGCACTTCACCGTAGTGCCAAAGGATGAGTTTGCCGGACTTACCCCTGCATCGCTATTGGTAGGTGGGTTGCTTCAGGAGCCAATTGGCGACAGCAAGTATTGGTTTATGACCATTGACTCCGCTTCAGAGGAGGCAGAACTATTAGAGACTCAGTTCGATTTGGGCGTTGAATTCCATTGCGCCCTGTTCGAACCGAAAGAGGTCTTTAAAATCCAGATAGATGAAACCGAGGAACTCATCAATGAACTCAACGAAGCTATAAGAACTGGAATACTTGAAAGGTTTGTTGCTTTGCTATCTCGGATGCCCACCCCTGAGTATTTTGCACTTGAAGCACAAAGGAGGTTTCTTTGTCTAAACGGCCTAGAGTTGCTCGACCCATACGCGATAACTTGCCCAGGTGACGCGCTGATGACGATAAGCAGAGATATTGAGTATGCACTCTATAAACGAGCCGAAAGGCGCTATAGGGCAGCCGAGGTGATCAGAATCATCAATAATAGAGGTTCCGATCTTGTTACTTCGGTAGTTCTAGGATATCCCGAACTTGATGCCACATTCCTGAGTGCCAGCCAGCAGCGAAAATCTCGCGCAGGGCGTTCGTTCGAACAACACATAGCGAGGCTCTTTCGAGATGGATGCATTTCCTTTCAGGAGCAAGCAGTAATGGGCGGCAGACGTCCCGATTTTGTTCTTCCAAACCTGATAACGCTGAAATCTAACAAACGCACCTTTAACGAGGCTCTAATTCTTTCAGCAAAGACGACGCTTCGAGAACGATGGAAACAACTGGTAATGGAAAAATTCAACTGCGCTCTGTTTTTTGCCACTGTTGATGATCGCGTTTCAGACGAAGCTATTTCAGATATGAATAAACAAGGCATTCAACTCGTAGTTCCAGAATCGCTCAAGAATTCAAAAGAAGCCTGTTACGCTGGCAAGTCAAATGTGATCAGTTTTCGAGAGTTTTTTGACAGTGAGATTTCTACCAAACGGGGTTGCTTACGTTCCATGCTTCTAATATAAAGTGCAAAGGTTAACCGATGAAAATCGGTGCTATTTCGATGGCAACCGCAGCATATTTTTTACAACTCTAGCGCGTACAAAACTGCCAGTCAGCCTACCTACGAGGCCTGCGTGTCACTTCATGTCGCGAGACCCGAATAAACACAGGCTTGTGTTGGAACTGATTTCGAAGGTCGTTGTATTTATTGCCTTGCAGGCCGGTCGGGAGTGGAACTTCAAACTCTTTCAACAGCACCCACCACCCTCACCGCCTGCTGCACGACTTCGCGCCCACAGTTATACTTGCACCCTTTCGACCAATAACCAGTTTCAGGGAGCTTTAATGGAATCGCTTCGCTTCGTGTTGCCCCAATCAGAAATTCCGACGCACTGGTACAACGTGGCGGCCGACATGCCCAATCCGCCGCTGCCGCCGCTCGGGCCGGATGGCCAGCCGGCGACGCCGGAGCAGATGGGCGCCATTTTCCCGATGGCCATTCTTGAGCAGGAAATGTCGAGCGAGCGCTGGATTCCGATTCCGCAGCCGGTGCGTGAAATTTATCGCTTGTGGCGCCCGTCGCCGCTGGTGCGTGCCGCGCGGCTCGAAGAAATGCTCGGTACCCCGGCCAGGATTTACTACAAGAATGAAAGCGTTTCGCCGGTCGGTTCGCACAAGCCGAACACTGCCGTGGCGCAGGCTTATTACAACAAGCAGGCCGGAATCAAGCGCATCACCACCGAAACCGGTGCCGGTCAGTGGGGCTGTTCGATGGCGCTGGCTGGCCAGATGTTCGGGCTTGAGGTCCGTGTTTACATGGTCAAGGTCAGCTACGGCCAGAAGCCTTACCGCCGTTCGATGATGCAGACCTGGGGCGCCGAGGTGTTCGCCAGCCCGTCGAACATGACGCAGACCGGCCGCGAGGCGCTGGCCAAAGACCCGGAAAACTTGGGTTCGCTCGGTCTGGCTATTTCCGAAGCGGTCGAAGAGGCGGCCTCGCGTGCCGATACCAACTACGCGCTCGGCTCGGTGCTCAATCACGTCGCCCTGCATCAGACCATCATCGGGCTGGAAGCCAGGAAGCAGTTCGAACTGGCCGGTGACTGGCCGGACGTCATATTCGCCCCCTGTGGCGGCGGCTCCTCGTTCGCCGGTATTGCCTTCCCGTTCATTGCCGACAATGCGGCCGGCGGGCGCAACGGCAAACCGGTGCGACTGGTGGCTGTTGAGCCGTCGTCCTGTCCATCGCTGACCAAGGGCGATTACGCCTACGACTTCGGGGATGCCTCCGGCTTCACACCGCTGATGAAGATGTATACGCTGGGTCACGATTTCATGCCACCGGGCATTCATGCCGGCGGATTGCGCTATCACGGCGCTTCGCCGCTCGTCTCGCAGCTTTATCACGAAGGTCTGATCGAAGCGATTGCCGTGCCGCAACTGGCGACCTTTGATGCTGGCGTGATGTTTGCCCACGCCGAGGGGATCATTCCGGCGCCGGAATCGAACCATGCCATCCGTGGCGCCATCGACGAAGCGTTGCGCTGCAAGGAAACCGGCGAGGCCAAGACCATCCTCTTCAACCTGACCGGCCACGGCCACTTCGACATGGCTTCCTATGACCGTTATTTCGCCGGCGAACTGGAAGACTTCGACTACCCGGAAGAGGCGATCAGGGAATCCTTGAAGCATCTGCCGAAGGTCGGCTGAGGCCAGTGAAGAATTCATTTCAGCCTAATCTCCTCACCCGTCACCCCGGCGAAGGCCGGGGTCCAGTTCGTCTATCTGATTGTTTTCATGAATATCAGAGGTACGCACTGGCTCTGCACCCCAAGGGTATTTCCTGCGGGGCACATTTCCTTCGGTCAGATTCCGGCCTTCGCCGGAATGACGGTCTTGGATTCTTGTACCAATTAATTCACAGCCTCTGAGGCCGGGGAATAACGATCCGATGCGCGCCTTTGTTTTCCTGTTGATACTGGCCAACCTGCTGTTTCTGGCGTGGACGCATGGCTACTTTGGCTCGTCGTCCGATCCCGATGCGCTGCGTGTGCAGCAACAACTGTTGGCCGATCAGGTGAAGGTGATATCGCGCGACGATCCGCCAACGGAATTGATCAAGACGGATAAAGCCGGAGTGGTGGCAGAAAAGAAGGCCGTGGACATCTGCATCCTGTTGCGCGATTTGCCTAACGCAGAGCTTGTACGGGTTGAAAGCCTGCTGGCCGAGAAGAAGCTGGCGGCTTTCAAGGCCGAGCGCACGATGATCGCCGGCAGCGCGAGCTATTGGGTCTTCATGCCGCCACTGGCTAACAAGCAGGAGGCCGACAGTAAAGCCGCCGAGTTGAAAAAGCTCGGCGTTCCCGAGTTTTTTGTCGTGCAGGAGACCGGCCCGAACAACCTGACCATTTCGCTGGGCTTGTTCTCGAGCAAGGAAGCCGCCAACGCGCGTCTCGACATGCTGCGGACCAAAGGCGTCAAGACGGCCAAGGTTGCCGAGCGCGCGTTCAAAACGATATCGGCCTCGCTTGAGATTTACGGGCCGGAAGCGCAGGCCGATTTGCTGCGCCAGACCGTTGCCGAGGCGATGCCGGAGATCAAGCCGGAAGTCTGCAAGCCACCGGTGGCGGCACAGTGAGTTTTGTCGTTGGCCTGACCGGCGGCATTGGCAGCGGCAAGAGCACGGTCGCCGATCTTTTTGCGTCTCTCGGTGCTGCGGTCGTCGATACCGACGCCATCGCGCATGAACTCACCGGGCCGCAGGGTGCCGCCATGCCGGAAATCGCGGCGGCGTTTGGCTCATCCGTACTGCTCGCCGAGGGCGGTCTGGATCGTGTGGCGATGCGTCACCTTGTTTTTTCTGATCCCTCGGTCAAGAGCCGGCTGGAAGCCATTCTGCATTCCATGATCCGCCGTGAGAGCGTGGCTCGCTGCCGCTCTGCGAGTGGTACGAGTGGTGCGCCTTATGTGCTGCTGGTGGTACCGCTGCTCCTTGAGTCCGGGGCTTATCGCGAACTGGTGGACCGGATCCTGGTCGTCGATTGTGACGAGGCCGTGCAGATTTCCCGCGTCATGGCCCGCAGCGGCCTCGCCGCTGGAGAGATTCGGGCTATCATGGCGACTCAGGCTTCGCGTGCCGAACGGCTGGCGGTGGCTGACGACGTAGTTTCGAATGCTGAAGGGCGAGAGGGATTGAGTGCCCGGGTTGCTGCCCTGAATCAGCGTTATCTTGAACTGGCGTCTGCAATAACAAATGCAGATACAGTTAATGCAAACTGTTGAGGTTTTGATGCAAATGCCTCAGAATAAAACATATTTTCCGTTTTTTGATCTGGCGGCGATGTGATCACATACGAATATCCCTTCAATGAGCGCATACGCACACTGTTGCGCCTGGAGGATTTATTCGACAAGGCGGCCTACTTTGTCGAGCAGCAGGGGCACCGGGAACATCACGTTGTACTGTTGACGCTGTTCGAGATTCTTGAGGTGGCGAGTCGTGCCGACCTCAAAATGGATCTGATTCAGGAACTCGAACGTCAACGCCAGTCCCTGCTCTCCTTCCGTAACAATCCGGACATTTCAGAAGAGGCGCTTTCCGGCGCGCTCTACGAAATTGAACAATCGTCTGCCGCACTGCTCGGCATGACCGGCAAGATCGGCCAATATTTGCGCGAGAACGATTGGTTGATGGGCATCAAGAGTCGGGCGGTCATTCCGGGTGGTGTTTGCGAATTTGATTTGCCCTCCTATCACTACTGGCAGCACCAGACGGCCGATGCGCGCCGCGAGGCGCTGCTCACCTGGCTCCGGCCCCTGATGCCGCTGCGTGGCGGGCTGAATATAGTGCTCCGGCTGTTGCGTGCCAGCGGACGTGCAGAGCATCAGGTGGCAGAAGGCGGCACTTTCCAGTTGATGCTGGGCGGTAGCGGTGCCCAGATGGTGCGAGTCTCGCTCAAGCCACAAGTGGCCTATGTCCCGGAAATCAGCGCCAACAAGTACGCGCTGAATATCCGTTTTACCTGTCCCGACTATGATCATCGACCACGCAGTGCCGAGAGCAATGTCGAGTTTGACATGATCTTCTGCAACCTCTGATGCCCAAGCCGCTTGCGAAGGTACGCTGCCCGCAATGCGGCGGCGAATCAGAGTGGAATGCCGCCAACAAATTCCGTCCCTTCTGTTGCGAGCGCTGCAAGCTGATCGATCTGGGTGCCTGGGCGTCCGAATCGTACCGGGTGCCGGTACAGGAAACGAAAGATCCGCTCTCCGAACTTCCGACAGAAGAATAGCGGTTCGTGGCTTTTAACGTGAATGTCGCGCTAGCGACGCTTGAACCTCCCCTCGCCCTCTGGGAGGGCCGGGGGTGAGGGAAACGGGCAGCGCTTTCATAATATTGGGCGACTTTCAAAGCCATGCCCGTTAGCCCCACCCGCGCATCAGGGCAATCCCGTGTGCGCCTCTTTTCCAGGCAGTTTCGAACATCTCCGGCTGCATTCCGCCGAGAGCAAAGACCGGCAACGGAGATTGCTCGATCAAGCGCTCAAACTCATCCCAGCCGATGCCTTTGGCTTCAGGGTGAGTCAGCGTCGGCAAAACCGGGCTGAGCAGGGCAAAGTCAAGACCAAGCGTGGCTGCCCGCGAGAGTTCCCCGGCGTTGTGGCACGAGACGGCAACCCGGTCAAATGCTGGACGTTGAGTGAGCTCCTTGATCCGGCCAGAGGAAAGATGCAGGCCGTGGGCGCCCACTTTGTGCGCCAATTGTTCATCATCATTAACCAGCACGCGAGCGTCGGCATGGGCTTTGGCCAGCGCCATCACACCACGGGCAAAGCGCAGCCGTTCAGCAGGCGCCAGCGTCTTGTCGCGAATCTGGATCAGTCGCAGTCCGCCGGCCAGCGCTTTTTCCAGTTTCGCCAATTCAGCAACGATGCCGTTGCCGGCGGCGTTGGTCAGTGCGTAGAGCGAAGGCAGTTCGAGGGCGCGCAGGATCGGGCCGTTGGCTGGCAGGATGGGCGATACAGAAGCCGGATCGCCGATCTTCGTCCACACCAGTCCGCTGTGCTCGATCGGCGAGATATCGCCGTGCCATGAAGCAACGCGAAAGAACTTCAGGCGGACGGTGGCGTGCGGGTAGATGAATCGGCGGGACAACCACGGCCAGGCGCGGTCGACGGTGATGCCAAGTTCTTCCTGCAACTCGCGCACCAGTGCCTCGCGCAGGGTTTCGCCCGGCTCCACCTTGCCGCCGGGAAACTCCCAGTAGCCGGAATAGACCTTGCCCTCAGGGCGCTGGGCGAGCAGGAATTCAACGCCTTCTTCACCATCGCGCAATAAAACTGCGGCGGAGACATCGACTACATCGACCACATCGACCACATCGACCACATCGACCACATCGACCACTTTAGTCATCTGCCGCGCTTTGCCTTTGTCACAGGCCGATGGTGCGTCCCGGCCCAGTCCTTGGCGAACTGCCAGGCCACGCGCCCGCTACGCGAGCCGCGCATCAGCGCCCAGTTGAGCGCATCGCGTTCGGCTCCGGCGATTTCCGTCGCCCCACAGCCGAAGGATTTCAGCCAATGCGCAACGATGTTGAGGTAGGCCTCCTGGTCGAAGGGGTAGAAGGAAAGCCAGAGGCCGAAGCGCTCGGAAAGCGAGATTTTTTCCTCGACCGCTTCGCCGGGATGGATTTCCTCTCCGACGCGCTTGCCTTCGAGGTTTTCCTCGAAATACTCGGGCATCAGGTGGCGGCGGTTCGAGGTGGCGTAGATCAGCACATTGTCCGGCGCCGAGGAAATCGAGCCGTCCAGAACCACCTTCAGCGCCTTGAAGGTGGCATCCCCGGCGTCGAATGAAAGGTCGTCGCAAAAGATGATGAAACGCTCCGGTCTGTCATCGATCAGTTCGACGATGTCGGGCAGGTCGATCAGGTCGCCTTTCTCTACCTCGATGACACGCAAGCCCTTGGGCGCATATTCGTTGAGCAGCGCCTTGATCAAGGACGACTTGCCCGAGCCGCGAGTGCCGGTGAGCAGGGCGTTGTTGGCCGGCTGTGCGGAGACAAACTGCCGCGTGTTGGCGTCGATGCGCGCTTTCTGATCGTCGATGTCGTGCAAATCCTTGAGGCGGATCATCGACGGCCGGGTAATCGGCTGCAGGTACCCCACATTTCCGCGCTTGCGCCAGCGAAAGGCAATGGCGGCGTTCCAGTCCGGCGCGGGGGAGGCGGGCGGTAACAGCGGCTCGATACGTTCGAGCAACTTTTCGGCGCGGACAAGAAAACGGGCAAGTTGCAGGGCTGGGTCGTTCATCGGACGGTATACTTCGCAAAATTCAAAACCCCTGCACTGTAGCCAAACCATGCCCAAAAGCCAAACAAGACGACTTTCCCTGATTGCTGCCATTCTTTTCGGCGCGCTGCTTGCCGCCTGTGCCACGGTCAAGGAGCCGCCGATTGCGGCCTGCCCGGCCTGTGCCGTTTGCCAGCAATGCCCGGCACCAACCGCACTTCCTGCGGCTCAACCGCCGGCCAAGCCGATGCAGGCGGCGCGCTGGAGCGATCTGCCGGGCTGGGCAGAGGACGATCTCACGGCCGCCTGGCCGGCCTTCCTGCACTCCTGCCGGGCATTGGCCAGCAAGCCGCAATGGCTGCTCTGGCGAGCCGCCTGCGAAGAGGCGAAGGGGCTGGCCGCCAGTAACTCGCCGACCTTGCGCCGCTTCTTCGAATCCCGTTTCGAGCCGTATCTGCTGACCAATCCGGATGGCACGACGAGCGGCATGATTACCGGCTATTACGAGCCGCTCCTGCGTGGCTCGCGCAGTCGTAGCGCGACCTACGCGCAAGCGGTGCTTGGCGTGCCGGGCGATTTGCTGACCATCGATTTGAGCGAGGTGCTGCCCGAGTTGAAGAACCTGCGCTTGCGCGGCCGCCTGCAGGGCAACAAGGTCGTACCGTACTACTCGCGCGCCGAAATCATTTCGCATGAGAAGAACTACGCCGACCGCGTGCTGCTCTGGGTGGATGATGCCGTCGAACTCTTTTTCCTGCAGATTCAGGGCTCTGGTCGCGTCAAACTGCCCGATGGCCGCCTGGTGCGCATCGGTTATGCCGACCAGAACGGCCACCCCTATCAGTCGGTCGGCCGCCTGCTCGTCGAACGCGGCGAACTCAAGCTTGAACAGGCTTCGATGCAGGGCATACAGGCCTGGGCGCGTGCCAACCCGGCCAAGCTGGACGAATTGCTCAACGCCAATCCGAGTTACGTCTTCTTCCGTGAAATGCCGGCCAAGGGTAACGACAGTGACGGTCCGCCGGGCGCCCTCGGGGTGCCGCTGACCAGCGAGCGCAGCATCGCCGTCGACCCGCGCCATGTGCCACTCGGCGCACCGGTTTTCCTTTCGACGACACAGCCCAATTCCACCGCACCCTTGCGCCGGCTGATGCTGGCGCAGGACACCGGCGGTGCCATTCGCGGCGTGGTTCGCGCTGATTATTTCTGGGGCTTTGGCCCCGAAGCCGGCAGTCAGGCTGGGCGAATGAAGCAGCAAGGACTGATGTGGGTGTTCCTGCCACCGGGTGCTGCACCAAAATAGAGGGGTGCTGAGACGCTATCCAGAAACAAGCGCCATTGTGGTGCCTGTCCGCTTGCGGGCGAACTATGTTGGTGCATTGCAGCCAGTGGTGTTTGTATAACACCATGAATTGTAACAATAATAATTTATGGAACAAAGCTTGCATACCTGCCCGCAATTGATTTTCAGGAGGTGGCATGGAAGCGCTCAAATCAGGTAGTGACGTACTTTTCATTCTGCTTGGCGGCATCATGGTGCTGGC
Source organism: Propionivibrio sp. (assembly GCF_049316945.1). Classification (GTDB taxonomy): domain Bacteria; phylum Pseudomonadota; class Gammaproteobacteria; order Burkholderiales; family Rhodocyclaceae; genus Propionivibrio. Next base: position 54,819 of record NZ_JBMOJE010000004.1, read on the forward strand.
CATGCATTCGGGCTTTGCCTTTCTCGAACTCGGCACGGTGCGCAAGAAAAATCAGGTCAATGCCCTGGTCAAGATTCTCGTCGAGTTCTCGATATCGACGATCGCGTACTTCTTTGTCGGCTATAGCGTTGCTTACGGCGTCAACTTCTTCTCCGGCGCTGAAACGCTGATGCAGAAGAACGGCTTCGAGCTGACCCGCTTCTTCTTTCTGCTGACCTTTGCCGCAGCCATTCCGGCCATCATTTCCGGCGGCATTGCCGAGCGCGCCAAGTTCAATCCGCAACTGGTCGCCACCTTTCTGATTGTCGGCTTCATTTACCCCTTCTTCGAGGGCATCGCGTGGAATCAGGCCTTTGGTGTCCAGGCCTGGCTAAAGGCCAGTTTTGGAGAAGAATTCCACGATTTTGCCGGTTCCGTTGTGGTGCATGCCATGGGCGGCTGGATTGCGCTGCCCGCCGTGCTCCTGCTCGGCGCGCGTCACGGACGCTACACCAAGGAAGGCCGGATTTCGGCGCACCCGCCGTCATCTATCCCGTTCCTCGCGCTGGGCGCGTGGATACTCACGGTCGGCTGGTTTGGCTTCAACGTCATGAGCGCACAAACCCTCGACAAAATCTCCGGACTGGTGGCCATCAACTCGCTGATGGCGATGGTCGGCGGCACGCTGGTTGCGCTGGTACTCGGCAAAAATGACCCCGGCTTCGTTCATAACGGCCCGCTCGCCGGACTGGTCGCCGTGTGTGCCGGTTCCGACGTCATGCATCCGATGGGCGCGCTGATCGTTGGCGGCGTCGCTGGCGGTCTCTTCGTCGTGATGTTCACGCTGACCCAGAACCACTGGAAGATCGACGACGTACTCGGCGTCTGGCCGTTGCACGGTCTGTGCGGCGCCTGGGGCGGCATCGCTGCCGGCATTTTCGGCCAGAAAGCGCTGGGCGGAGCCGGAGGCGTGGCTTTCATGCCGCAGTTGATCATGACCGGCATGGCGATTGCCATCGCATTAACCGGTAGCGCGATCATTTACAGCCTGCTCAAATCGAAGGTCGGACTGCGCCTTGATCTTGAAGAGGAATTTAACGGCGCTGACCTCAGCGTGCATAAGATAACTTCCACCCCGGAGCGCGAGCCGAACTGGTAAGTTTTTGGAGTAATAAATAAGGTCTGTAACAAAAAAATATAATCTGTAACGCTTTGGGTAGATAAAAAAAGAGACCTGTAACACGGTGATCAGAAACAATGAGGTCTGTCGGGCGAGAATTAAGTCTGTCGGACAATTGATGTAAGAGAGGCCAGGCGATTGCCGTGCCTCTCTTTTTTGAACTTCAGCTGTTTGGCTTTAGTCGGGTAGCAGCAGTGCATTGCTGAACCGCCGCCCCCTAAGAACCGTACTGGCGCCTCACGACGCATACGGCTCTATCCTCTTGAAGGCATCTTGAGACACCCGGTTTCACAACATCTGCTACGCCTTCGCAACACACGCCACCAGCCTTCTTACGCGATGATGATCGTAACGCCGAAAAGTGCACACGCCCATGGTGCATCGTTCATTTGCTTTCCTTCCGTTAAGAAGGTTCTGGTTGGACATTCCACATGAAACAGGCCACTAATTCCACAGCAAACCCCGCCAGTGATTCCATTCCAAAGTCGGCCGCCCATTCCATTCCATTTCATACCCAGGCCCAGGCCCAGTCACCAATTTTCACCGCAAACCCTTTCCTTCCTTCTGACTGATGCACTGGTTGGAAAATTTGGGTATCCGAATTCTTTGATTAAATTTTGTTGTGCACCGCAGCAGATGGTTTTCATACGAATCGCCAGGAGGTCCTCTGTCTCAGTACGACCATGGAAAGCTTTCCATAACGGCCAGGAACGGACATTAAAAAAATGGAAAAACCAATGCTTGATAGACTGCTCTTGTTCAGCAACCGGACGGTCGCAGCATCAAGGGTTGATTGTAAATCGCCAATTTGAAGGGAAGGCTCAGTATGCGTATTGGCTCCCGTCACCTGATAGAGGCTGGATTGTTACTGCCAAGCCTGAAATAAAGCAGGTAGATTTCTGTTTAGAAAATTCGGTGGCGCGAGGTTTAGCCTGCCTATCTGCTGGAATTCGTCTTGTTGCTCTCTATCCAGCGTACTGAACTGGATGCCGATCAGGTTATCCTTGGCATGAGAGATCACCCCTTCGACTGAAATCAGGGGATCCTGGTTAAGGTGCAATATCTCGAGAGTGCAGTTGTCGCCCTTGGCGAAATTCAATTCAAACAGCTTGGTCTCGAACAAAGCGCCGAATAGCGAGATGTCGATCAAGGCACCGCGATAAGCCATCAAATTCAGGCGTAGCTCGCCTTTCGAGTGATTAGGAAAGCGGGGTTGTCGGCGACGCTCGATTTTGTTCATGTTTTGATGTCCTGAGATTTATGGAATTGCCCAAACTTTGCCCGCGCAATGTTGCACTCTGTTTACAGCGAGGTGCAGCGAGGTAATTTATCAGGCGGCAACTGCCCCCCTGCGCTGATCAGCAAGTTAATCCGAACTATTACATCACGCTAACCGTACTCAGGCCATAGACGAGTGGGTGACGCTCCATAAGGCACATGGGCAGTGGCTTGAAATCCGCCATGGCTTTGTTGAAGGCCGTTGTCTGCCGTCCGAAATCATCGCGTTCGTTTACCCCTTTTTTAGTGGCAACGATGCTCCTGGTACAGCGCCAGCGCTTTCCCGACTTGGTACTGATCTGGCGAACTTCCTCTATCGGGTGACGCGCTCTGCAGTGGTAGCAAAATACGGTATCGGACATGATCGCAACCTCAGGATTAGAGACGCTGGTAATGATCCAACAAGATTCTTACGGCTTTGTGACAATTGCTTTTGCATGCTATTTAAAATTCATCTGCAATCTTCCTGGGGGCTGAACTGACACACGGACGTAATCTGACAATCGCAGAATCAACTCTTTCCGATGCCGTTGAATGTTCTGAAAAGTAACCATTGATGATTTCAAAAAAACGCCGCCTGATTCTATTGCTCGCCGCTACCAGCCCGCTCAATCCGGCTCTGGCATGGGCCGACAATGCCACCGAGCGCTACACGCTGCATCTCGGCGTAGTCAACGAGCGGGCGAATCAGCCCGACTATGTGCTGGCGCAATATGCGCCGCTACTGGACTACCTGCGTCGCCAGCTCAACCCAAAGGGAATCGCGGTAGGCGAGTTGCGTATTGCCAAGGATATTGCGGAACTGGCGGGATTGATCCGCACCGGAAAAGTCGACTTCATTCTCGAAAGCATGCTCTCAACTTTCCGGATCAATGCGTCCAGGATCCTGGTTGAGCCTTCACTGGCCGCTTGGCGCAAGGGGAGAAGAGAGACGAGTACTGTCTTCTTCGTGCGCCAGTCAAGTCACATAAAACAGTTGCGCGATCTGGCAGGCAGGACGCTGGCGCTGGAGTCGCCTCGTTCGACAACCGCTTATGCCCTACCAAAGATTGTGCTGCGTCAGCACGGATTGGTTGTCGAACCAGTCAGTGCCAGCAACGGGGGAAGCAAAAGCGTGCGCTATGTACTGGCCGATTCTGAAGCGAATCAGGCTTACTGGGTCGATCGAGGCCGGGCCGACGCTGGCGCCTTCAACTCGGGAGACTGGGAGCAGCTACCCACCGGCCTGCGGCAGGGGTTGCGCATTATTCATACTACAGAAACGATTCTCCGCTGGCTGATGTCTGTTCGAACTCAGCTTCAGCCTTCTGTCCTGCAGCCATTGGAGACGGCACTCCTGGAAATGCATTCCAGTACGGAGGGAATAATGGCGCTTCAACAGGCGGAGAATATCAGCCGGTTTGATCGACTGAACGGGGAAGATTTGCTGTCTCTACAGAACTGGCGAGCCATCGCCACACCGCTGCGGTTCGGCGAATGAGACTCAATACCCGTTACGCCCTGTATCTGTCGGGTGCCTTGCTGTCCGGCGCATTGCTCATGTTACTAATGGTCGGTGTGCTGCTAGTGAAAGATGGTGACCAGTTCCGCATTCGTCTGCAGAAAGAGCTCAAATACCACCTCATTCTCGATCAGCAGGAATCCCTTATAACGACGGCTGAATATCTGGGCAGGCGCCTGTTCAATCCCCTGCATCAACTCGATATCAGCACCCTCAACCGCGAGATCGAGGAGATTAGAGCTTGGTTGCCCGTACGCCGGTTCGAAATTGTCGATTTGAATGGAATTATCCTGACCGATGGCAGTCGCGAGAATCCACAGTACGGCCAACACATCGAAGACGAGCGGATAGGCCATTTCGACCTCATCTGTCCTCACGTTTACAGTTTTCCAGGCGAATCAGGCGCGCCCAACGGCGGCATAGGCCTGGCTTTTGCGATCAGTCGTGACGCAAAGCCGGCTGGCTATGCCCGAGTCGTTCTTTCGGAAAACGCCTTCAATACCTCGGTTGAACGTATCGCTTCGCTGCTCCAAACAATGTGGAGCAGTGCGCTCGATATGCTCTACACACTGGGCCTGGTGGCCGGCCTTGGCGCGTTGCTGATTGCCGCCGCCTTTAGCTGGCTGTTTTCTCGCCGCCTGTCCGCTCCGCTCACTGAAATGAGCCTGGCCGCCCGGAAGTTCGCTGACGGTCAACTCGACTACGTTATTCCGCTGAATTCCCAAGATGAAATTGGCGAACTCGCCGGTTCGCTGAACACCATGGCGCACCAGATCTGGAAAAGTGGGCGCCTGCTGGGCAAGGCGCAGGAAATGACCGGTGTCGGTGGCTGGGAGTTTGATGCACTACTTGATCACTTCGACTGGACGCCACAGGTCAGTCACATTTTCAGGGTGGCGCACGAGATGTTGCCATCGACGCGGTCGTCGCTGGCAGCCATGGTGCATGCCGAAGAGCGTAGCGCGCTGCTCGATATTTTTATTGCCGATTACTCGCAGAACCCAAATTTCAGCCTCGAATTCCGTCTTTTGCGTCACGATGGCGAACAGCGCACCTTGCAGGTACTGGGCGAGGTAACGCTTGGCGAGGACGGGCAGTTGCAGACCTTGATCGGCACCTTTCAGGACATCACCGAGCGCAAACAGGCGGAGGAACATCTGCGCTTACTCGCCAGTTTCGATCCGCTCACGGGCCTGCCCAATCGCGCTCTTTTCAAGGATCGCCTGAGCCACGCACTGGTGCATGCGGATCGCAACCACGGACAGGTGGGCCTGCTGTTTATCGATCTCGATCACTTCAAGACGATCAACGACACGCTGGGCCATTCCTTTGGCGATGAACTACTCAAACAGGTAGCGCTACGCCTCGACAACACCGTGCGCGAAATCGATACGGTAGCGCGTCTGGGCGGCGACGAATTCACCATCATCCTGGAAAACGTTCGTTCGGGTAACCATGCCGCGATGGTCGCCAACAAGGTCATCGAGGCGCTGGCGCCGGCCGTCTTTATCGGCTCTCATGAGTTGTATGTCACCGCGAGTATTGGCATCACGATGTATCCAGCCGATGCCATTCAGGTGGAGACGCTGCTGCGCAATGCCGATACCGCGATGTACCGGGCAAAAGATGAGGGGAGAAACACTTTCCGCTTCTTTACCCGTGAGATGGACGAACGCATCCAGGTCCGCCAATTGCTTGAAAGATCCTTGCACAATGCACTGCAGAAAGATGAATTCGTGCTCTATTACCAACCGCAGATCGATGTGCATAGCGGCGACATTGTCGGTTTCGAGGCACTACTGCGCTGGCGCAGAGAGGACGGAACGCTGGTTTCGCCAGTCGAATTCATCCCCGTACTCGAAGAAACCGGGATGATCGTTGAAGTCGGCGCCTGGGTTATTGCCGAAGCCTGCCGCTGGCTGGCGGAGTGGCGCAATGTACATGGACTGGAGGCTACGGTAGCGGTCAATCTCTCGCCCCGCCAGTTCCGCGATGCCGAGCTGTCCAGCATCGTTGCGCTGGCACTACATGAAACGGGACTCCCACCCTCGGCGCTCGATCTGGAAATTACCGAAAGCAGCCTGGTCGATGCCCCAGCAACGCTGGTGACGATGGAGGAATTACGCCGGATGGGTGTCGGCTTGGCGATTGACGATTTTGGTACCGGCTACTCCTCGCTGTCCTACCTCAAGCGATTCCCGATCACCAAGCTCAAGATCGACCAGTCCTTCGTGCGCGACATCACCGTCGATGAAGATGGAGCGGCTATCGTCAGCGCGATTATTTCCCTCGCGCATATCCTGCAACTTCAGGTTGTGGCCGAGGGCGTCGAGAAAATCGAGGAACTTGGCTACCTGCGCCGGCATGGCTGCAACTATGTTCAGGGCTATCTGGTCAGCCGTCCGCTCGACGAGTTCGCGCTAGCCGAGTGGTACAACTCGTTGGCAAACTCCCTGGTCGGACAGGCTCGCTTCGTTCCCTTCCACTTGGCGCGGAATTGATGAACTGATGAACTGATGAACTGATGAATTGATGGCAAGTCCAGGCAGTGGCTTAGTGCAGGCTTTGAATTGTGCGTTGAAGGTACTGGAACATCACTGTAACGGCATTGAACTCGGAGGGGCAGCCGAAATTTGGGTCAGTCAATTGGCTGGCAAGATCGTACAGGGATTCGGCAATGCGGCGCCGATGGGGTGAGAAGTCCTGATCAAGCAGCCATGCTCTGGCAACCCGGGCAATCTCAGCGCATTCGTTTGCAGTCATGTTTGACATGATTCATGTAAGCAATTCTGTTCGGGGAATGATTTTAAACGATGCTCGAATTGCCAGTCAAACCTTTCGGATTGGCAAGTCGGGGGCCTTGAAACCGTTGCTCACAAACCCAGGGTAAATTTGTTCTACCCATCCACCGTCATTCCGGGCTTGACCCGGAATCCAGACTCCTCCATCTGATCAAGATGTTAGAAGACCTGTTTGTGATAAACCTAAAAACATCAGTCTATCCACGAAAATCACGAAAGACACGAACAAAAACAACAACTTGATGTGTTTTCTCTATTCACCCTTTGGGTGCCGATCTTCAGCTTATTATCTCATTGATTTTTTTCGTGCTTTTGGTGTTTTTCGTGGACGAATTGCTTTTTCTAGGATTAACGAACTGGATTCCGGGTCAAGCCCGGAATGACGGTTGATGGGTAGAACAAATTTACCCTGCTCAGAAACCCGCTAACCCTTATTGCATGCACAACTTTGGCGCATTATCACCAGCTTGGAATACACTGCCCTGAAAGGCTCTCCAAATGGTCATCTGCGTTGAATATGGCTGGAGAACCTTTATCCATGGTGCTCTTCGGGAACACCCTCTGTAGACCGCCATTCCATACGGGTTGCAGGGAATGCTGTCCGCAAGACGAGAAGGGCATGCCAAGCGTGTTCACGGCATTGCCCTTCGCTGCACTCCTACAGCACCAGCCCCGGCAACAAGCGCTTACTTGAATGCCGGCAGACCGCCGATATAGCCGACATGCGCTTCGAGGCGGAAATTCGTGGTGCCGTGCCGGTTCTTGCCTGACAATTCTCCAGCCTTCTTTTCCAGACGATTTTTCAACTCTGCCGGCGTCGACTTGATCCAGTCACCCTGATGCTGGTTGTTGCTCATGATGTAGGCGTGGCCACCCAGTTCATCGACTACCTGCAAACCCGTGGATTCGGCGCCTGCGGCGAGACTGAGGATGCGCGTGAGCTTCTTTGTATCGACGTTGTAGGCCCATAAATAGTTGTTCTGGTGTGCGCCCGAATCCTCGCCGATAAACAGCGTGCGCATTTTCTCGGAGAAGAACACGTTGTCGGTATTGGCGACAAACTCGGTGTCGGCCGTGTTGCCAAGCGCATCAGTGGCGATCGGGCGACCGAGCAGCGCTGGTTCGACGTAGGCGCGGACCGGTACATACTCCGAAGCAATGGCGGCGCCTGTCGTATCTTTCTGCCCGCTGCCCAGATCGAAAGTGTAAGTCGCCCCGGCCTTGTTCTCCTTGAGGCGAATGTCGTCTACCGGGCCGCCGTCTTTGGCCTTCATCGAGCCCTGGATGTAACTCATGGCGTAATAAACTTTCTTGTCGACATGGTTGATCGCCACGCCCTCGCCCTTGGTGAACTCGGTGGTGGCGCCAAGGTAGGCGGCATAGCGGCGGGTTTCCAGGAAGGCCGCGGCTTTTTCCATGCCCGGCTTGAGCTTCAGCCAGATCGTTTCGGCGGAACCGGCACGGGTGGGGATGAATCCCTCCTTCTGTTGCATGGAGACCTCGAAGATGTCGTTGATCGTGATGCCGGAATCGATCAGCGCCTTCACTTCGTTGTAGTGACTAGCGCCGAGCCGAACCCAGCGGAAGTCAGCCGTGCCGCCGTCGGCATCGTCCGGCGCGGTCTGGACCCATTTCGCGGCGTAGAGCGTGCCGCCGGCTTTCGGCATGTTCGGAATATTGGCGACGAACATGAAGAGGCCGGAATAACTGCCGTCATCGCCGTAGAAGGCGGTTTTTCCATCCTTGGCAAAAATCGACATCTCCCAGGTGCCGCGCCCCATCTGGTAATGCTTGGTGACCTCGTAGCCACCATCCTCAGCGACGGCCACTTCGGTGTGGTAGCCGTGGTGGTAGGGGTTGGCCGTGCTGGTCTTGCGGAAATACACCTCGCTCATGGCCTTGAGACCGGCGACCGTGGTTTTGTATTCCTTTTCGCCCGGAACGAAATATAGGTCGTAATCCTCCTCGCCACCGATGTGGGTGTTCCACGGTGTCTGCGAGCCAAAACAGAAGATCCAGCCGCCATTGACCGAGGAGAAATCCACCGGCTTCTGGCTCTTCACCTGCAACTTGCCCTCCTTGCCCTGAACAATCTCCGACAGGCTCATGCTCATTGGCATGCGCGAGTACCAGTCTTTTGCCTTGTTCGCTGTTTGGCCGTCAGCCAGAACGTCGTCGTATTCCCAGTGGTTTACCAGAAACAGCTTGTCTCCGATCTTGAGCAGGCTATTGGCATCCGCTGTTTCTGCGATCACCGGGTCACCATTCGGGTCCATGATCGGCGCCATAGTGACGTCGAACAACTGTCCAGCCGCATAGTTCTTCCCGCTCACACGGCCGATGCGATCGGTATTCTTGAACAGCGATACGTAGGAAAGCGGGAAGTCGCGCCGGCTGCCGTCGGTGAAAGTCACCCTGGCGACAGAGGTCGTATAGGTTTTGAGTAGATCAGTGTCGCTCTGCGCCACGGGTGTGGCGGTGAATTCGACCTTGACCGGTTGGACGTCGGGTTTGGGTTTGCCGGCGGCGCTGGCCGGATGGGATGACAAGCCGAGCAGGGCAAGGGAAATTGAAAACGCGAGAGCGTTACGGTGCATCTGCGGACTCATGATCTGGCTCCTTTGGCAATCAGGCGGCGAGTTTCTTGAACGTTGCGAGCACCGCCGCGCCGTTAAACGGTTTGACGATCCAGCCTTTGATGCCGGCCGCCTTGCCGCGTTCCTTCATGCTGGTGCTGCCTTCGGTAGTCAGCATGATGAGATTGACCGTGGAATTGCCCAGTTCGCCGCGAATTTTCTCGGCCATGGTCAGGCCATCCATGTTCGGCATATTGACATCGCTGATAACCAGCCGGATGCCCGGGTCCGCCTTCAGCTTGGCCAGGCCATCTTTGCCATCGACCGCCGTGGCTACCTCCAGGCCATTGCTTTTCAGGAAGCCTGCAACTTCATCGCGCACGGTGCTTGAATCATCTACTACAAGAATTTTTGCCATTTCAATAGTCCTTGAATAAAGAGTGGTTACGGGGTGAGAGCCTGTGAAAATATCGAAAACCTACCGCAGAGACGCAGAGGCGCAGAGAAAACGCGGAGAAAGCGATCTGTTTTTAAAGGTTTTCTCTGCGAAACTCTGCGGCTTTGCGCCTCTGCGGTGGGTGTTCAGGCATTTTTTTACAGCCTCTGAGGAGAACAGGCAGGGCTTTCATTGCTTGGGGTACCTATCAAAGCCATGCCCGTTAGAACAATTCCAGCTCGCCTGAGTCGACCAGGTCACTCGTGTCATTCACGATTTCCTTGAAGTCTTCCGGCGACCAGCTGAGATTGAACACGAAACGCTGATAAAGCTTGATCGTCTTGCCGGAGTCCTCGTCGGTGAGCGTGTAAAGGAAACACAGTTGCGGATTCTCGGTGCCGAACGAAATGTACTTGTGTTTGTGATTGATGATCAGCGGAACCTGAATCTGGCTGACCGAGGCCGCCGCCGCATCGCCAATGTAGCGATTCTTGAACGCGCCCCAAATCAGATTGGTTATTTCGCCAAGCAGGCTATTCACCGTCCGGAAATTGGCCCCATCTTCGCTCGGCGCATGGGTATCGAGACTATCCAGAATCGGCTGCTCTTCCGTTTGCAGCATCATGTAGCCACGGCACCAGGCGCTTTCCAGGGGGATCAGGCTGAACACTTCACCGAAGATCACCTTGTCATGGACGATGTAGGGCGTATCCCAGCGCGTGGTCAATTGTTTGAACTGACTGGCCAGAATGCTCTCCGTTATCTCCGAGATCCCGCGCACCAGTGCATTGGGATAGACCAGACTGAAAATGTATTTATCAACAAGCTGACTCAGACCGGGCAAGTCGTTGGTCGTATAGGCGGCGCAAAATACCCGCCGTAGCGACTCATTGATGTCATCAAGCGTGGCCTCGCTATCGCGCCGGAGAAAAATGGGGAGTTCGGGTCGCACGGTGTGTATGCGAATGGCGATCTCTGCATTCTCTTCAGGCGATGCCCCGTAGGAATCTGAGTAGAGGATGGCGCCAAGATCGATATTGGAGCGCAGCACCGACATCAAGCGGTTTTTCCTGACCTTGAGTCCGACCAGATTGTTCTCATCACAGAACTGTTTGATCGCATCCGAATGCTCCGGACTGCTGTCCAGAACCAGCACCTTGCTTATCAGCCTGCCTGTCATAGTGTCTCCTTCGTTGCTGCCTCGGCAGTGAGACAGGGTGTTAAAGTCATTTTTCATAAGGGCCTTCAAAAAAGTTCAAGCTCGCCGGTTTCTTCGGCCGCGATGGCCGTATCGACGCGAAAGTTGATCGGCGCATAAGCACACAGACACAGCGTGGCATGCATGGAAACCGAGTTGTTGATACTGATGCGGTGCTGCGAAACGTAGCCCGGCTTCAACTCATTTAAAAACGGCAGGCATTTGCTTTCCAGCACGAAAGGTGTCGACATGCCGGTATGCGGGAAGTAATTCCCCAACTCGCGATTCATTACCCCGCAACAAACGTTTCCAATCTCGCCAAACGCTTCGTCGAATGAACGTCCGTGGTCGGATTTTGTGAAGTAGCTTTCGGTGACCTTGTCGTCATTGACATGGAAAATGGTCAGCAAGCGGAACAGGTAAGAGGCGACGGTCAGGACCACTATTTTTTTCTCGGGCGTTTCGACAATCTGCAGGCCGGGAAGCGCCTCAATCTCGATCGTGTCCGCGGCGTGCACCCTGAGATTGGCCCGGGCGGCTTTGCTGAAGATGAAATTCAAGCCTTGCTTGGCGGGTTCGCTGATCACGTTTGACATCTAGGCCAGCCTTGTCTTGAACTGACTGATCAGGGACTCAAGATTGCAAATGGCTGCAGTAAGCATTTTCCCGTCGGCCTGAATTTCCTGAAACGTGGCGGTGGTCGTCAGATCATTTTTATACAAACTGTTGCTGTAGTCCTTGGACAACGCTTCGGAACGAAAAGCCAGGTTCCTGACTTCGTCCGCGACGACAGCGAAACCTCGACCCGAATCACCCGCTCGTGCCGCCTCGATCGCCGCATTGAGCGACAGGATGACAATGTGCTTGACGATCGAGCCAAACTGATCGTTCTGCGTGTGCATCTCACGGTTCTGCGCCATCAGGGAATTCATATCCTCCTGCCAGTGCTCGAACGTAACGGCAACCGCTCTCAGGAGCGCTGCTTCGGCAGCCAATTTTTGAACACGATCCAGAATGTCCGACTTCAGCGATTTTCCGGCATCACGCAGTTCGTCGAGTTCAGCCAGGTAAGCACCGGTGGATTGGCTGGCATTGAGCTGCAGAGATTCAATTCTCTCGACTAGTTCATGCTTTTCCGTGCGCAGGCCGGAGGCTTCTTCCTCGGCAGCGATCCTGGCACTCGCTGTGGAAGCCACTTGATCCGTGAGCGCGCCGATGTCACTGCGCAACCCGTCAGATTCGCAGGCATGCGTAGCGGACAGCTGAGCGATCTGGCGTTTGCCAGCGACGATGGAGCGCAAACTCACTGCTAGCCACAAAAGCAGGGCGACGATCACGCCGCCGATAAGGTAATTGTCGGTCACTTTTTAAGCCGTCACAAATTTGCCGGGCAGTAAAAACTCCTTGACCTCGGTCACCATGGAGCGGAGATCGCCATGTTTTTTGTGCTCCTTGTGTTCCTTCGGCTGCTCAGCACGATCATGGTGTTCGACGTCATGCAAGGTATCCACGGCAAATTTGGCGGGGAGCGTGATCACCGTCTCGAATGAACGGAAATGGGCGCCCGACTTGTTGTCGGTGAACTTGAGCTGTATTTCACCGCCTTCGCGCTTGATGAATTCCTGCACCGCGTCCATGCCGACACCGCGACCTGAAACTTCGGTTACCGCAGTTGCCGTGGAAAAACCTGCGGCAAAGATAAGTCGGGCAATATCCTCGTCGTGTGCCGGTTTCCCGTGAGGAAGCAGTCCCTTATCCATGGCTTTATTGCGCATATGGCCCAGGGCGAGACCCTTGCCATCGTCCTTCAAGCGCATCACCAGTTGGCCTCCGCTAACCGCCAGGTCGAGTTGAATGGTTCCCGTGGGCGACTTGCCCTTTGCCTGTCGATCTGCGGCGGTTTCGATTCCGTGGTCCATCGAATTGCGATAAAGATGCATGAATACGTTGCGCACCAGGTCGCTAACCTGGTTCTTCAGATGCACACCGTGCTCGTTTATCTGCAACTTCGGTGGCTCCTTGCCTAGTTCTCTGGCCAAGGAAGGCAATGAGCCAAAGACGCCATCGAGAATGGTGTGAATCGATTCAGTCCCCACCAGACGCAGGCCCAGCTTGACCTTCTTCAAGGCCATCGCCAGCGCTTCTGGCCGAGCGTTATGCAGATCAACGATCTCAAGATCAGCCACCATTTGCTCGACCTGGGTGCGTTGCACCATGACGTATTTCTCGGCGCTGCCACGACGGCCAGGCCCTTTGCGGCCCAGCTTGACTTCATTGAGCGAGGCATATTCCTCGATGCTGCACATCACCCCCTGCAACTGGTTCAGCAAAGCTTCTTTCGCGAAGGCCATTTCACTATTTTTGCGTAACTCGTCGTACGCTTGTTCGGCTTCATGCACGACATTGGTCAGATGCAGCAAGCCGTAGGTGCGGGCATTACCCTTGATGGTGTGCATGTTGCGGAACAACTGGCTCACCAGTTCCGGGTGCTTATCGTCGGCCGCTTGCAGCAGCGCCTCGTTCTCGGCGACAAATTTTCTTGAGCTATCGACAAATTCGTGGAATTTCTCCTGATTGACCGACAGGATCTGCCCGATCATCTGCAGCTCCCGTTTCTGATGCTCGGCCTCGGCCTCCAGTTGCCGCAACTCGCTCACATCGCGTACGCAAACCATGATTTTTTCGACCGTGTCAGTATCGTCAAGAATGGGTGACCAGCTCAGTTCCAGGCTCTTGATCCGCCCATCCGGCATCGTCTTGTTGACTTCGCCTGGCAGCAGGTGCGAGTTGAAGTCGTAATTCATGCGATCTTCGCCAATACAGGCCGACGTCATCGCTGCCACCTGGGAAAGTGCATCAGAACCGACATTTCCGTTGCCAAAAATGAATTTGATCGCCGCTTGACCGGCTACCTCCTGTGCTTCAAAGATGGTTTCGAGATAAGCGGAATACTCGGGGTGAATGGCGCCCCCGGCAACAATCGTCAGGATGCCCTGTGGCATGTGCTGCAGCATGTTGTGGATGTCGTTCGTTTTTTCGCGCAGCAGCGCCGTTCGTTGCGCCAGACTTTCAACCATGCTGTTGAACTGCGTACCGACGGCGCCGATTTCGTCGCTGGTCGTGATTTCCACACGGGCGCTCAAGTCGCCCGAAGCCATCGTGTTTACGGCATCGGAGAGGTCATTCAAGCCGCGCATGATGGAAATGTAAGCCGCAACAAAGCCGGCGATGACCAGGGAGAGAATCAGCACCATGGCCACCACCACCGCATTGCGCTGGGCTTCAAGAAGCGCCTGGCGATCAGCCAGCATCAGGTCGGCTTCCTTCATCAGCGTACCGGTGACCACCAGCGACTGATCGAAAGCCGCTCCCGTGAGTTCAAGGTAAGCCGCCGGCGACAGGTCGAAGTCGGTGGTATCGAGCATTTTGGTGGTCATCGCTTCCTGTACGCCAAGATAGGCGGTGTTCAAGCGACTGCTGGCGTCCTCCAGATTCGCGGCCATGCCCGGATGTTCGCGAGCGATCTTCTGCAGGTTGTCCATGCTCCACTGGACCAGCGCGTTGAAATTTCCGCGCAGGAGAGTGAGTTCCGTGCGTCGGCTGCTTTTGACGCGTTGATTGACCAGGACAACGGCACCCAGCCGTGCGGCTTGGCCGGTGTTGTCGATAAGTTCGGGCAGATTGGCCGTCATGATGTCGATCAAACGGCTGCTCGAGGTATCGCCATCGACCAGCAGACCTGCGCTTTCATTCAGTTTGTCGAGTTCGGTTCGAAGCGCTGTTCTCAACTGCGAATGCAGTTCTGCCATGCCATCCGCGTCGGCGCTCTCGACTTGCTGGAAAGCTGCATTCCAGTTGGTCAGCCACGTTGTATTTGCTGTGAGTTTTCCAGCCAGAAGCGGGTGTTCGGCAATCGCCGACTCAAGGCTTTTCAAGGCACGCTCGGTGCGCTCGCGTTGGGCTTGAACCTGCCCGCCCAGCTGTTCCGCACCCTCCCGCAAGGCTTGGCTGGCCGCCAGGTATTGGTGAAGGTTGGCCAGCAAGGTCAGTGCAGGTATCTGTACGGCAAGCGCCTGACGTTCGTACTGCACCGCCGACACACGCGCTCCGAGTCCGGCCAGGATGACACCTAGCGCAACCAGCAACGGCAAGCCGAAGACCAGCGCGGTGGCACGCAACTTGTTGCGAAAGGACAATCGCCCGACCAGGCGAACCGCAGGATTGAGAATCGACATGCAGGATACTCCATGGGTGCAAAAGCGAGAGTCTATACACTTGACATTGCAGTTTGGTTACACTTTATGAGATAGGCGCCAATATTTATCCAGTTCTGGCTTCTGTCGAGACGAGACCGACAGTGCTTTTCTCCGCGGCGCGGTTCGCCTGACTTTGCGGGCTGGAGCGGCATTGAAAAAATACTTGTATAGCGCTCACACGATTCCTGCAGGGCGAGGTGGGATCTCGCATTTTTGCTGGCGGAACAACGGGCTCGGGCGCCGATGAGGGCGTTGCGCGGAATTCCATTGCTGTTTTTATGGTTTGCACGAACAACTTCCTTCTACGCCGTTTGGCGTCAATGAATCGCCTGTTGAAAAGCGGCGACTGTTACGGTAAATCCTGGTTACGCGATCACACGCTGCTGAGCGATTTTTTTATGATCCGTCGTGCTGGAACTTCATCAATTTATTCAATAAACCCTGCAGACCGCATCAAATGGCGATCTGCAAGCCATATGCCTGTAAAAGCAATAAATACGTGGCTCTACACCATGCAGTCTTGTAGATCGCCATTCGACGAGGCTTTCAGGTTCAAGCTGCACCGACTACCGATACTTCCAGGGCACCTTCTGTTCCAGTCAGTTGCGCGATTTCCTCGACTGACAGCACTTCGTTGATGTTCAGGATGATGACGAACTTGCCCATGCCGAAAATGAAATCAGCGCGGATCCTGGCGCCAAACGACGGTGGCGGTTCGATTTCGCTGCCGGGGATATCCAGCACTTCCGAGACGGCATCGACCATGATCCCGATATCGTGCTGGCTGACCTGACCCTCCCGGTCGCCAGTGGAAGTTAACTTCAGCAAATATGGATGGTGCGTCCGAGTGCATATGGATGGCGGAAACAAAAGGGGATGCGGGAAGTGCTTGAGTTTGGACATGCGCAGGCAGGCTATGGCGATGAAGTTCTCGACGAAGCGGAAGCACCGGGCAGCGGTTCGGGCCTGCCGCAGGAGTCCGTTCATGGCTTCGACATAAGCATTGCTAAGGCCGTCGAGCATGCCGCGTATGACGCTATCTTGGCGTTCGGTGATGGTTTTCGCCAGCAGCTTGAAGGGAGGCAGACGGCAGCGACGTGCCCAGCGCCGCCCGTGCCGTACCTTCATCGTTGCTGCTCACCGCGAGGGCATAAACCTCTCGCAGCACCTGTTTCAGGCGCCAGGCCTGGGCGCTCTTCAAGTTGGAGTGCTGTGGCCGGTGCATCGCCGTGATCTGTTTCAGGTTCCAGTTCTTTGAGTTCTTGCGCATGCCCCACCCACATTAGGCCCTTGAATACTTTCTTGAATACTTTCTTGTCCGTACTGCCAATCGCCTCGCGCTCCAAGTCGTCCTCGATGCAGCCACCCGAGACGGAGCCTACAATATGGCCGTCGTCCCGCAGGACAGCCCAAGCCCCTAAGAGCCACAGGTGCGGGCCACAGAAGCGAGCGCCACGCCATGCCCGGATTACAGCCAGGCGTTGGCGACATCCAGAACCGGCTTTCGCCTATTCCTGATTAATTCAAAAACGCCAATGACACAAAGGCGTAATCTTATTTTCGTACTATGGTCTCTTGTCTTAATTTCAGGGTGCCATCATGAAGCTTCGATTCTCCGGCCTGCTCGGAAAATACCGCGACCTGGTATTGGCCATCGCACTCTTCCTCGTCATCGACATGGGTGTGCTCGCTTTCAACTATCAATCATCTCGCCTGCTTGAAGCCGATACCAGCCGTATTAACCTCGCTGGCGATATGCGGGTGTTTTCTCAGCAACTGGCGAAGGCAGTCCTGTCACTGAAGCAGGAATCGCAGGACGGAATGCCTACACAAACCAGTATTGCCCAGATATCCGAAGCCTACACCGCACACAACCATGCGCTTGTTACTCTGCAGGAAGATGTTAACCAGCCAAAACGCGAGATATTCGATGATCTTGCCCGGATTGAGCAGGCGCGTGCCCTGCTCGTCGAGTTGTCCCATAACTGGAAGCCGCTTTCGGATACGATCGAGCCCTTGCTTTCACAAGGTGTCGAGCCGATGCCGATGGACATCGACATCGCGGCGAACAAGGTTGTAGCGCGCAACATCAAGCTGATGCAGCAGGCTGACGATCTGACCAAGCACCTCGAGAGTATGGCTGTAAATCGCGCTGAGCAGATGCGGAGGGTCCAGCTAATCGCCATGCTGCTTGCTCTTGCCAACTTCGTCTTTATCGTGTTCAAGTTCCTTCGCAGCCTCTCCAGAAGCGACCGCGCCGCGATGGAGGCTCAGGAGGAAACTAAGCGCATCCTCGGTACAGTCCGCGAGGGCCTTTTCCTGCTGGAACGTGACGGTGATGTCCGCACACAGCAGTCAAGATCCACCGCCGCCTTGCTTGGTTGCAAGCTCTCGGCTGGCGACAATTTTTTTGGCTATCTCAATCTTCGCATGCCGGATGAACGAGCCAAAATGGCAGTAGATTTCATCACGGTTCTCTTCAATGAACGGGTCAAACCAGCTTTGCTCAAGCAGTTAAATCCTTTGCGCGAAGTCGAACTTGAGATGGCCAACGGCAAACTCAGCTATCTGGATTTCGAGTTTCAACAGGTGTTGCTCGAAGGACGCGTCGAATACCTGCTCGTTTCCGTATCAGACATCACGGAGAAAATAGTGCTTGCACGAGAACTCGATGGAGCGAAGGCCAAAGCCAAGTCAGACGTCGATTCGCTGCTTGGGCTGCTCGACAATGACCCTGTCACCGTATCCACCTTCCTGAATGAAACCAATGAACGTCTGCTAGGCATCAACCAGGCGCTGCAGGAGGTCAGCCCGTCAAACGTTGCTTATCAGCAACTGGTCAACCAGATTGCGCGTGTTGTGCATGGCATCAAGGGTGAATCCGGGACGCTAGAATTGATTTCGATCGAGACGGCAGCGCATGCATTCGAGGATGTTCTTTCCCCATTACGCGGCAAGAAGGAGATTTCAGGGGACGAACTGATTCCCGTTGCCGTGGCGATGAACGATCTTCTGGAAGACGTGGAAAAGGTCAGACGGGTCGTTTCACGCCTCCTGAATTTCACACGCCAGGGGCAGCCAGTCGAGGAAACGCCACTCAATGATGTCATCCGCCAGATCGAGCAACTTACGCTACGGGTCGCCAACGATCTCAATAAGAAAGTGCGCTTCGAAGCTCTTCTACCCGAGGCCGATTTGCCACGTTCGCTGATTCGCGTGCTTCGCGAGGCTTTGCCGCAACTTATTCGCAATGCCGTTGCGCACGGCATCGAATCGGCTGAAGAGCGCCTGCTGTCGGGCAAGCCCGAGGAGGGTGTCATCCGCTGCACACTTGACGTTGGCAAGCAGGGGCATCTGGTCATCGCGGTCGAGGATGACGGTCGCGGTATCGAAGCACACGTGCTGCGTCAGCAAGTCATCGTAAAAGGGCTCAAGACCGCCGAAGAAGTTGCATTGATGAGCGACGAGGACGTGGTTACCCTGATCTTTACCCCCGGTTTCAGTTCGCTCAATGAAGCCAATACGCACGCCGGTCGCGGTGAGGGGCTTTCGGTTGTCAAGGATATTGCCGAGCGTTGGGGTGCCCGTTTGCAGATTAGCTCCCGCTCGAATTCTTATACCCGTTTTGCGTTTCTTTTCAAGGATAATCGATGGCTACTCGCCTGATGATCGTTGATGACTCCAGCGTCATTCGCAATCGTATCGCCCGGCTGGTCGCCGACTCCCGCCTTGCTGATGTTGAAATCTGTGGCTTGGCAGGGGACGGCCTTCGTGCCCTTGATTTAGCGCGCGAACTGAAGCCAGATCTGGTGACCATGGATCTGACCATGCCAGAAATGGATGGTGAAGCCTGCATCGAAGCACTTGTATTACAGCTTCCGGAAGTCCGCATTCTGGTTGTGTCTGCGCTCGCCGATCGAACAACCGCCCTGCGCGCAGTGATGAAAGGTGCTCACGGCTTCGTTCTCAAGCCGTTTCGCGACGAAGAGTTACTTAATGCCCTTCTGGAGTTAAAAGTATGACCATCCATGAACTGCGCCCGGAACATATCGAACTCTTTTCGAAAACCGTCACCGAATTTTTTGACAGTATCAGCGGCGAACCGGCCTTCGTCCGTTCGGCTTACCTGCTGGAGGAATCACAGGATCCTGTGCTATGGAACGATTTTAACGGACTCATCATGATCAGTGGCGGCTATGTCGGCACCGTCTGCTTTTCAGCGCCACGTGGCCTGCTTTCACACGTGTTGCTGCTTTCGGGTGAGGGGCAGTATGGCGAGGAGCAACACTTGGATATCGTCGGCGAAATTGCCAATCAGTTTTCCGGACGGGCGCGCATGAAATTCGGTGAAACACTCGATATCTCCACCCCCATTGCCTTCGCCGGCCGCACTCACCTTGTTCAACGACAGGCCAAGTCAGCCCCCTACGCGATTCCCTTTTCCTGGCGCAATTACGAAGCCGGGCTGGTGGTCCATATTAGTCCGGCTCAATCCGCCTGAACAAGATGCTTCCAACGGGTAGCGGGTTTTCGAAAACATCAAGAATTTGTCTGGGCCCTCTATTGGCAAGGGTTGCTACTGTTTAGTGAATAGTCTCACACCTCGCAATGAGCCGTTTCATTTTTTGGGTGAGAAATGGAGAAAGAAAGCAGTGGCAATCGATTTCGACGAATTTGGCGCAAGAGAATTTTGCTGAATTTGTCTTGTCGCATCTTTCGATACCAAGTTGGGGGCCGGCCCCGAAATTGAAACCGTATATGACCTTCAACTACATCCTGAAATGTATTACCCGTAAATTCATGAATCGAAACCCACTACCAGTTGACTGTATTGCTCATGTCAATTTTCTTCCAAAGCTTCTACAACATCTTCAGTTTCATCTTTTTCATCTCTGAATCTCGACGCGATGCAATGGAACTCGTCAGCATCTTCAAGAAAGCAATCTACCAGTGATGGATCGAAATGCCCACCGCGTCCATCGCGAATAGCCTCGATGGCGGTGGCGTGGGGCAGTGCAGGTTTATAGACGCGTTTGCTGATCATGGCGTCGTAAACATCGGCGATAGTCATCATTCGTGCCGCGAGTGGAATCGCCTCGCCCTTAATGCCCTCTGGATAACCGGTGCCATCCCAGCGTTCATGGTGGCCGTAGGCAATATCTTTGGCGACACTAAGAAAGGAGAATTCCAGCCCGATGCCCTTGCCGGCCATACGTAGGGCATCACGCCCGATAACCGGATGCTGCTTCATCACTTGAAACTCTTCCGTCGTCAGCTTGCCCGGCTTGAGCAAGATGTGGTCGGGTATCCCCACCTTGCCGATATCGTGCAAGGGTGCTGATTTCCAGATCTGCGTCCATTGCTCATGTGTGACGGTATCCCGATAGCGTTGCAGCGGCGCCAGCCGGTCTGCGATAACCTGGACGTACGACTTGGTACGTTGAATGTGTTTCCCGGTTTCGTTGTCACGTGTTTTGGCAATCGTGCCCAAAGCGACGATGGTGAGGTCATGACTGAGATGCAATTCCGTCGTTCGCCTTTCCAGGTCGGCGGTTCTGGTTTCAAGATCACTTGTTCGCTTACGGATAAGCGACTCCAGGTTCAGATTCTGGTTGCGCAACAAATCGCTACTTCTGCGCAAACGCAAATGCGTCTTGATACGTGCCAGCAGGATCGGTGCCACCACCGGCTTGCTTACATAATCCACGGCACCGAGCTCAAGGCCATGAGTGATGTTGCCCACATCGGAATAGCTGGACAGGAAAATGACCGGAATAGCTGCCGTCAGCGCATCTTGCTTAAGCGCCACGCAGGCGATGTAACCATGGATGTCGGGTAGTTTGACGTCAAGGAGAATAAGGTCAGGCAAGGGTTGCAAGCGTGCCATTTCAAGACCTCTTTTGCCCAGCGTAGCGATGCGTATCTGAAAATACGGACTCAGGATATTATCGAGAATTTCCAGTACCGCAGGATCGTCATCAATCAAAAGAATCAGTTTTTTGATGACTCAGACTCCTTGAGTTTCTTCTTGCCGCTCGTCCGCCAGCAGACTTGTTGCGGTGACAAAGTCGAAATTACGGATATGAATAGACGCTTCACTTAACCGCTTCGCCCAGGCCGTGTCCTTGAGTTCAGCCAGGCACTCGGCAATAATCAAGCGGCAGCCGCTATCGCCTGCCTCCAAGCGGGTGAT
This sequence comes from Propionivibrio sp., assembly GCF_049316945.1. GTDB lineage: Bacteria > Pseudomonadota > Gammaproteobacteria > Burkholderiales > Rhodocyclaceae > Propionivibrio. The sequence goes on from NZ_JBMOJE010000004.1 coordinate 76,217, forward strand.
CAGTCGCGTAACGGAGGCCGGCGGCAAGCCCGCCGGTCGCTTTTCAAGTAATGTTTGGGTGGCCGGGGCTGTGCTTGCTACAAAGCCAATCCCACTCTGGATTTCAGCGCACATATCGGCGACGCCTCGTTCCAGAACAAGCAGCAACACATCTGCTGGTTCTGCTCGGTCAATCGCCCCTTCGAGGGCCGCCGCCATGGCGTGCAACGCATTCATGCCAAGCAAGCCCATGCGTCCCTTCAGGTCATGAGCCGCCTTGCTGGCCGGCTCGGGCTCGCAGGCGGCCTGGGCCAGCCGGATTTGTGACATCGCGATGGGCGCTGCCTCAACAAAATCGCTCAGCCAGTGCCGATAGCGTTCTTCGTTACCCTGCATCAGGGCCAATCCAGCCTGGGTATCGACGCCATACAGGGGCGGAAAACTGCACACCGCAGTCGCCGATGCCGGTGTGTCGGAAGTATCGGCAGGCAGACGTTGCTTGCTGCGAGGAATCCACTTCGCCAGCACGCGGTAGAAGCCCGCTTCGTCGAAAGGTTTGCCAATATGGTCATTCATCCCGGCGTCAAAACTCTTGGCTTTTTCGTGTGCCATCGTATGCGCCGTCATGGCAATGATCGGCAACTTGGCGAAGCGATCCATTTTGCGGATCAAGCGGGTGGCCGCAAGGCCGTCCATGATCGGCATCTGGATGTCCATCAGGACGAGATCATAGACTTCCGATCCGTGCGAGAGGATGTCAAGCGCTTCCCGACCATTTTTCGCCAGATTTGGATGGATGCCAGCAACAGCGAGCAGCCCTTGGACAATATCGCGATTGAAGGGCTGGTCATCCACCACCAATATGCGCACATCCTTATAGCGCACCGAGGATGATTCCTGATCTTCCTTGGTCGCGGCAGACAGGTCACCTGGCTCTCCCAGAGCTAGCCAGAGCTTGACCTGGAAGGTGCTGCCGCAGCCAACTTGGCTGCTGACCTTAATGTCACCGTCCATTAATTCCGCCAGACGTTTGCAGATCGCCAGTCCGAGGCCGGTGCCGCCAAACTTGCGCGTAATGGAGGCATCCGCTTGCGTAAACGGCTTGAACATCTGTTCGATTTCTTCTTCGCGCAAGCCGATTCCAGTGTCTTCCACCTCGATTTTCAGGCACACGCGATGCGCTTCACGGGCGTGCAGACCGATGCGCAACTCTACCCTGCCGGCTGCTGTGAACTTGACAGCGTTGCTTAGCAGGTTCAGCAGTATCTGTTCCACGCGCAAGCTGTCGCCAACCAGGACATCGGGAATCTCTGCATCAATCCGCTCGACAAGTTTCAGACCTTTCTCTTCCGCTCGGTAACTGACCACCGAACTGCAGCGCACAACAAGCTGGTTCAGACTGAAGGGCACGGTTTCAAACTCCAGGCGACCATCGACAATCTTGGACAGGTCGAGCAGATCGTCGATGATGCCGGAGAGCGTCTTTCCGGCACTTTTGACCTTGTCGAGATACTCGCGTTGAATAGGGTCTGTGCACAAGGGTCGCGCCAGGCTCGAAAAGCCGATCACCGCGCTGAGCGGTGTGCGCAGTTCATGAGTGATGTTGGCGAGAAACTCGTCCTTTGCTCGGTCGGCCAATTTGGCCAAATCGAGGGCTTGGCTGAGTTCGTCGGTACGCCTCAAAACGAGATTTTCAAGGTTTTCACGTTTTTGAAGCTCGGCCTTGGCTTCCATTAGCCGCAACTCACTTACATCACGTACGCAAACCATGATTTTTTCGACCGTGTCAGCATCGTCGAATATGGGCGACCAGTTCAGTTCCAGACACTTGATCCGTCCATCCGGCATCGTTTTTTTGACCTCACCGAGCAGTAGGTGTGAATTAGAATTGTAATTGGTTCGATTTTCGCCAATGCACGCTGACGTTGTCGATTTCACCTTGGAAAGCGCATCAGCGTCTAAATTTCCGTTATCAAAAATGAAGTCGATAGCCAGTTGCCCCGCCACTTCTCTTGATTCAAAGATGGTTTCGAGATGAGCGGAATACTCGGGGTGAATGGCGCCCCCGGCAACAATCGTCAGGATGCCCTGTGGCATGTGCTGCAGCATGTTGTGGATGTCGTTCGTTTTTTCGCGCAGCAGCGCCGTTCGTTGCGCGAGGCTTTCAACCATGCTGTTGAACTGCGTACCGACGGCGCCGAATTCATCACTGGTCGTGATTTTCACGCGTGCGCTCAGGTCGCCTGAGGCCATGGTGCTCACGGCATCGGAAAGATCTTTCAAACCGCGCATGATGTAAATATAGGAAATAACAAAGCCGGCGATGACCAGCGAGAGAATTAGTACCAAGGCCACCACCACCGCATTGCGCTGGGCTTCAAGAAGCGCCTGGCGATCCGCCAGCATCAGGTCGGCATCTTTCAGCAACGTGCCGGTCACCGCCAGCGATTGATCGAAAGCTGCCCCGGTGAGTTCAAGGTAAGCCGCCGGCATCATATCGAAGTCGATAGTATCGAGTATTTTGGTGGTCATCGCTTCCTGAACGCTCAGATAAGCGGTGTTCAAGCGACTGCTGGCGTCCTCCAGATTCGCCGCCATGCCTGGATGCTCGCGAGCGATCTTCTGCATTTTGTCCATGCTCAATTGGACCAGCGCGTTGAAATTTCCGCGCAGAAGGGTCAGTTCCGTGCGCCGACTGCTCTTGAGTCGTTGATTGACGAGGACGACGGAACCGAGTCGGGCGGCTTGGCCGGTATTGTCAATAAGTTCGGGTAAGCTAACCGTCATGATGTCGATCAAGCGGCTGCACGAGGTATCGCCGTCGACCAGAAGTCCGGCGCTTTCGTTCAGTTTGTCGAGTTCGTTTCGAAGCGCTGTTCTCATTTGCGAATGCAGTTCTGCCACGCCTTCTGCATCGCTGCCATCGACTCGCTGAAAAGCCTCATTCCAGTTGGCCAGCCATGTTGTATTTGCTGTGAGTTTTCCAGCCAGAAGCGGACGTTCGGCAACCGCCGACTCCAGGCTTTTCAAGGCACGCTCGGTGCGCTCGCGTTGGGCTTGCACCAGTCCTCCAAGTTGCTCCGCGCCCTCGTGTACCGCCTGGCTGGCCGCCAGGTATTGGTGCAGGTTGGCCAACAAGCTCAGTGCAGGAATCTGTACGGCGAGCGCCTCACGTTCGTGCTGCACCACAGACACACGCGATCCGAGTCCTGCCAGGATGACGCCTAGTGCAACCAGTAATGAAACACTAAAGACCAGCGAGGTGGCACGCAACTTGTTGCGAAAGGACAACCGACTGACCCAACGAGCCGCAGGATTGAGAATCGACATGCCTGACACTCCGTGGGTGCAAAAAAGCAATGTTAAACAGTCGAGATTGCAGTTTGGTTACACGGGACAAAGGAAAGGGCCGGAAGTGCTCATCATTGGCAAGGTGTCGAACAAGCAGCTTTCAAAATATATCGAATAGCAAATCCCGCATTGCGTCTTGCTCAAACATATCCCTGAGTGTATAAATGGATAAACTGTATATATCGTTTAAATACTTACTGAATCATCCACGGGAAACAGGATTTCATGCGCACTTTCATGGTCGCCAACCCCAAAGGCGGGTGTGGCAAATCGACCGTAGCCGTCCACCTTGCCAGTTGGTTTGCACGCTCGGACGAGGTGGTCTATCTGGGCGATCTGGATCGACAGCAATCGAGCCGGCAGTGGCTGGAATTACGACCGCCATCCTTGCCCAGAATCCGTCACTGGAATCTGTCCGGCGGCGAAGTCACCCAGCCGCCAGGCGACTGTAGCCTGGCGATCCTTGACACCCCTGCCGGCCTGCATGGCAAGCCGTTGAAAAAAATGCTTTCGGAAGTTGATCGCGTCGTGGTTCCAGTCTCGCCTTCGCGCTTTGACATGCTCGCCAGTAGCGAGTTTTTTGAAGAACTGGCCGAAATCAAGGCGGTTCGCAAGGAGAAGGTCGGCATTGCCATCGTCGGCATGCGCGTTGATCAGCGGACACTCTCCTCGCAGCAACTTGTCGAGTTCTTGCAGCAATTTGATTTGCCGCTGGTGAGTTGCATCCGCAGCGCGCAGCGCTACGTACAGGCCATTGATACGGGCACGACGCTATTTGACACCCATGGAACAGCGGCTAAAGAGATCGATCAGTGGCGGCCGCTGCTGGACTGGCTGGTCAGCCGGCGCTAATCCAGTTTCTGAATCGGCCCGATTGTTCATCAGGCAGCAACATTGATAGCTTCGCGCAGTACCGCCTCAAAACGTAATGAGACAGCGCCCCAAGTGCAGGCCCCCACACTCTGGCGAGCACGCTCCCCCAATTTGCGCAGCGCCTGGCCATCCTGCGCCACCAGCGCTGCTGCCTGAATGAACGCCAGGTCGTCGCCGGGAGTAATCGTCCGGCCATTTTCGCCATCGACGATCATCTGGGCCGCCGCCGCACTGCGAAATGCGACAACGGTAAGCGCACTGGCCATGGCTTCCTGAGTCACGTTGCCAAAGGTTTCGGTCAGACTGGGAAAGAGGAAAATATCGGCAGAGGCATAGTGCGTCGCCAGATCACAGCCCAGTCGCTGCCCGGCGAAGTGATGTGCCGGAAACTGCTGCTGCATTTTGGCGCGTAGCGGCCCGTCACCGACCAGGATAAAGCGGGCGCCTGGACGGTGCACCTGAATCGCGGTGAATGCCCGTAGCGCAAGTCCGATATTTTTCTCGGCGGCGACACGGCCGACGTAAAGCACCGCCAAATCGGCGCCGGCCAGGCCCCACTCGGCGCGCAAGGCGTTGCTTCGCCGGGCCGGATCGAACAACTCGACATCGACACCCCGACCAACCACGCGCACGCCGGACAAACCTTCCCCGGCCAGACTGGCCGCCAGCGTGTCGGTCGGCACCAGCGTCGCCCGCGTACGCCGATGAAAGCTGCGCAGATAGGCGGCAACGGTGGGCTGCAGCCAGCCCATGCCGTAGTGTCGGCTATAGCGATCAAAGTTGGTATGGAAACCCGAAGTCACCGGAATACCGAGGGAACGTGCAGCCGCCACGGCCGACCAGCCGAGCGGCCCTTCGGTCACGACATGAACGGCATCCGGGCGATGTTCTCGCCATGCTGCGCACAGACGCCGCTTGGCCGGCAGGCCAAAACGCAGGCCGGCATAACCAGGCAAGGGGAAGCCGGGAAGTACCAGGTCATTTTCCCTGCAGCTGTCTTTCGGGATGACCGGCGCGTCGATCGCATTTTGCCGGGGCCGGACCAGGCGCACGCGATGGCCATTTTTGCGCAGACCTTCAACGAGGCGGCCAATGGTCATTGCGACCCCGTTGACCTCCGGCGGGTAGGTTTCGGTAACGATGGCAAGATCGAGTCGCGGCATCAAATCATCCCGGTAAAACGCAAGTCAGGACGGCCGGCAATTGGGCGCTATAGCCGGCATGGTTCAGTCCTGTTTCCCCAGGAAGTGCTTGGCGTAACGCGCATTCATTCTCGACATCGGCATCAGGATCGGCAGGTCGGCGGTATTGAAATCCGGATCCCAGGCCGGATCGCCACAGACGTAAGCGCCAGCACGCAAATAACCCTTGATCAGCGGTGGAAGTTCAGCCGGGAGATCATTTCTCAAGGCGGCCAGAGGCAGCGGGCAGCGCGGGAAAACGCGGTATTCGAGCGGGCTCATATGCTCGCCGAGCCGCGAATACAGGCTTGCTGCAGCATGGCCGCCATCGGCCATGCTGATGCTGGCGCAGCCAAGCAGGTGGTCGTAGCGATTTTCCAGCATGTATTTGGCGAGACCGGCCCACAGCAACGTGATCGTCGTTCCGGTGCGGTAGTCGGCATGCACGCAGGAGCGGCCGATCTCGACCATGCGCGGGCGCAGATGCTGCAATCGCGACAGGTCGAATTCATTCTCGGAATAGTAGCTGCCGACCTGGCGCGCTTTTTCCGGCGACAGGATGCGGTAGGTGCCAACCACGGCACCGGAGTTTTCATCGCGCACGACCAGGTGTTCGCAATAGGCATCGTAAATATCCTGATCGACGCCCGGCGTGTGGGTCGGCAGGTTGGCGCCGAGTTCACCGGCAAATATCCGGTAACGCAGCTTTTGCGCCTCATGAATCTCGCGCACGCTTTCTGCGATGCCAACCGAGAGTCTGTGGCGGGAGGGTTTGGCTTGCTGCTGTGTGCTGATTAACGTCGTGGTCATGGTCTTTCCCCTGGTTATCCGGTGGTCAGACTTTAGGCAAGTAACATTACAGCGGGATTGCGCTCTGATTAAGTTTTGGTTTAATGAGCTTCCCTGCCCCAGGCTGCGGCCCGTACCTTGATCAAACCTGCCTTCACATTACTGCAACAGAAGGCATTCATCCTGTCGGAACTGCCTGGCTTTCCACCAGCCACAAGCAGCATGCAACCCATCGAAAGGATGAACATGAACCTGACAATTCCGGGTGTAACCCATGTTTCCGATGATATCCAGGACCTGCGCCGGGTAATCGCACACATCGCCGGTCGCTGTGGACTCAGCCTGGCTGACAAATCTGCTGTCAGGCGCGTCATGGACGGCGATTTCTCTCACTGTCAAACGACCGACCATGACCACCAGGCATGCCATGAACTGCCCGCCATGCTCACTCTCCTGTTCAGACTGGAAGCCAGCAGCAGCGAAGACCTCGGCATCAGCGGTCTGCGCCGCCCAAGCCGGCAGACACGATGCCTCCGCCGAGCGTTGCGCACGAGAAAGAAAATCAACGCCAGCCGCACGTGAGAACAGGCCTGCAACCCGCATAGAACGGCGGCCTACAGAAGAGGCAGGCGAAGAGCCAATATCCACGGGCGTTGCAGGCCGATGCACGTTGAAGAAACCGAAGAAATACGCAGAGAAAGACATGAACACCGTGAGGGCTAACGTCCAAGCTCAGGGGCGCGGCGCGGCTCTATCGCGCTGCATCCCTTGGAGCGCAGTGTTAGGCTGGTTACTGCCGTCCCACCAGAACCGACTTTCATAAATCTGGGCGCTTATCCATACCACGTGGAATACCAAGGAATCCTCGCACGATCCAACCTATGGCCAAAACGAACGCACCGAAAATTGCCAACCCAGCAGCCAAATAGCCCATAGCCTCAGCAAACTGACTACGCCACTTTTTTGATGCTTCCTTGATAGAAGCTTCCTCATCAGTCGCTGTCATCGTGAAACGTTTCTTCACCTGCGTTTCGTAGGTAGAGATTTCAGAGCTATAAGGTCTTGCCCCCCACGTCATACCGTCTGCATCTGTCTTATAAGGAATGAGTTCGGTTTCTTCCTTATTCTCGTTTTTGAAGGTCATCGGCACAAGACAGACCGACACACTGACTTTCTTTTCGCTAGAAGTCTTGTGATCAAAAAATATTTCTCTGCCTTCACTTGGGCAGCCACCGTCAGTCTTTCTGAACGAAGCATTTGGGGCGGCTAAAGAATACGTTGCATGGTAATAGGCGTCCTGATTGAATGCCACTAGCACAGTGATGACTGCCGCCCCTCCTCCCAACAATAGGGCTATACGTCTTGCGCCTTCGAAAATATTGATCGCCACATGGACTCCTGTTGGTAAAGCGTGCGGCCTAACGTTTGAATTCAGGGGCGCGACGCGGCTTTATTGCGGCGCGTCCCTTGGAATGATGGGTTGGGCATTTTTCCCCTAGATCGCTTTTTTGATTGAGTGAGCCAGTTGACGAATGAGATCGGTCTGGCACGTTTCAATGAACTGCCGAATTTGCTCTTGATCGTCAAAGTACGAGCGACGTATCTCATGGGTAAGCGTTAGCCGCTGAGAATCACGTTCCGTTTTTACATTGACATCGGCGTCACACTTAAACCCACGCTCTCTGCCCACCATGAACAAACCTACAAACACGACGTCGTCAGCGACGTTCTTCTCGACAAAAAAGCCAACCCTAAGCACAGAGACATCCACACGGCCAGACTCGCCGTTTGCAACTATCGAGTTCTTGATTTTCGAGACAAATGACTCGTTGAGTGGTGGTTTAAAACCAGAGTGCGCTGGCGCCCATCCGTTTACATAAACAACATCATTGACTCCGATTTTTGATTCGGTCGAAAGATTATCAACAATCAATTTGTGGAGTGGCACTTGATACGATTCTGCAGCGCGATCATGCAGAGGAATTGGTTGTACGGCACAGCCTACCAACATAGACGCTAGTGCTACAGGTACGAGTAGTTTTTTCACTATTTACTCCCTTGTAATGGTGATGCCCAACGTAGAGCTCAGGGGCGCTGTGCGGCTTTATCGCGCAGCGTCCCTCTGGAGCGCAGTGTTAGCACTGTTGTCCGGGCGGACAGCTTTGTTGACCGGTTTGTTGATTACTAGGCTTCTTGTCAACTACGACAGATTCCCCCATCTTCACCGGCAATTGATCTGGGTAGTCGTAGCCGGTGCCTTTGCTGTGGTCAATGATCGCGCCAATGCCACCACCAAAGATGATGTTCCCGAACATTGATCCCGCTGCCCGTGAGATGGCTTTCAATAGGCCGTCAGGCATTCCTTCTTTCTTGCAGGTCACCTCAAGGTCTTCGTTGGATTTCCTGACGCTTACGTTTGCTGGCGCTTTTGAATCCCAACTCCCTTTGTCATTTTTCAGTCGGCACTCAGAATCAACCGGCTTGCCTTGGTAGCTGGCTGTGAGCGACAAAGACTGATTCTCGCTCTGGGTGATTGTGGAGCAGCCGACGCTAGAGATCGCGGCGGCAAACGTAATGGCGTAGATGCTGGCTTTCATTAAAACTCCTTCGTGTGGTTGATGTGAATGGCTGGTGCTAACGTCCGAATTCAGGGGCGCGACGCGGCTTTATCGCGGCGCGTCCCTTGGAATGAATTGTTAGAACTCACGGAAACAACTCTTTTTCGATGAGGGCCATGTTTCTGTTTGTATAGAAAAGATCGGGTTCATGCCTGACCGGGCGCACCCGAATTCTGAAATCAGGAGTTGCGGGAGACTCAGCGTCGAAGGTTACCAAACCGATACCGAAAATTTGGCATAGAGAGTCAAGGCGTGAAATTTCTTCGGTCTGAGACTGGCGCGGAACGACAAGGTAGACTTTATGGCTGAACAGTTTGTAGGCACACGCCTGCCCAAAGGCAGTGACAAGTTGAAAAGTTTCAGTCTTAATTTCAGCCGACACAATTTCTGTCGGACCTTTAATAATGTCGCTGCGCATTGATTCGCGCTTTCCAATAACGTCGGGGGTTCCCCACTTGTCTTTGAACTTATTTCCACCGAGCGGAATGGCGTGTGTTACATCTTCAATTTCATTCTTGAGCCAGTCAGCGAAAGGTGCGTAAAAGTCCTCTTCCTTGACTTTACTGGTAGTCACGGTCGTTGCGGGTGAGGGTGTCAGTACTTCTATCTCAGTTGGTTTGTCCTTCAAAAGACGAAACAGACCCTTGGATGGCTTGTAGACTTTTTCTGGGTACGTGGCGTCAAGATTCCAGATGCAGCCGTTAATTGTGTTCGGCTTGAAGCTGCCATCCGTTGCCAGAATTTTCCCGTGCAGTTCTGAATATCGTAGCCCCTCGGGATACTGCTCAAGCAGTTCCAGTGCTTTGGCTTTAATACGTTCGGTAACTTTTGTCGGTTGCATAGTGAGTTCTAACGTAGAAGTCACCGGCGCTGCGCGGCTTTATCGCGCAGCGTCCGTGTGGACTGCCGGGTTAGAGGGGCCTTCATCGGGAAGGGAAGCGGGCTCAAACAATCGCTTTCGCATGTATTCCAGCGCCTCTTTCTCTGCGGGATGTACTGTTTTCTGTGTGGCGACCATGTCTTCTGCCGCTTTCATCAGCAGGGTGCGTGCCGCGGCTTCTGATTTTCCTATACGCCCAACCGCTAACTTGAATGCGTGAAGGGTCGGCGCGTCAAGGCTTGAGAATATTTCGTCAATCATGGCGTCAGTAATTCGAGAATCGTTAGCCAACGCCCGACATGTTTCTCGGATAATCGCCTTTTCTGGTGCTCTGAGCTGGCCGTCAGCTTTGCCGACGTAGAGCAACACGCGAAGGGTGTCGTATTCCTCCTCGATAAGGGTATCTCGTGTGCGCTCTGGGGAACTATCGTATTTCTCTCGAAGGTACGCGAATACGTCACTGACGATCTCGCCGGTTTCTTCGTCGATACACCTCTTGATCCTGTCCGTTCGAAACGTGCGAGTTGCATTTCTCATGCGGCAGTGGCCGATAAGAATATTTCCATTTACGTCAGTTCCAAACTGCCGAACGTCAACAACTCGCTCAGTTTGTTTTCCGGCGCCATCTTCATATTTGATGCGCAGAGTCGCCTTTGCCGGAAAAGGCTGCTGCACTTCCCAAAAGCTACCTTCCCAATTGTCCTTGTCATCGTCGGTGTCGGGACTTCTGGTCTTGTCGTCAGTCTCGTATGTCACCTTTACTGTGATTGGGATTTCGTACGTGGTATCGGGGTTTCCCGGTTTGCGGGATGCGCTGTGTGAAAACATTCGCCACAACAGCCAAACTGCGACCCCCGCAGCGATTAGATATAACAAAGACATAGCGCCTCCTGAAGTTTCGTTGGCATGGGAGTAGCCCCTCTAACGTAGAAGTGAGGGGCACCGCGCGAGGCGGGATGAAGCGAAGAGCGGCGGCTTTTTCGGCGTCCCCTCGACTGCCGGGTTAGGCCTTTGGGTTGGTAAGGAAGATGGTTTCACCGCGCCATTTTGAAGCGCAAACGGTGAAATGACAAAGGAAAACCACCGTTGAATTGCCGCCGACCCAAAACGAATCGGAACCCCCAGAAGCGCCGGATGAAACGGAGCCCGCGAGGCGGGATGAGCACCCGAGAAAAGCACGCCTGAGACCCGCATGAAACGGCGACCTTCAGAGGTGCCTTGCGGAGAGCCAATATCGACGGGCGCTCCAGCCTGACTGAGGTTGAGACCGCCAAGAAGCGAAGACAAGGATGCCATGATCGCCGTGAGGCCTAACGTCTGAATTAACCGGCTGGCGCGGCTTTATCGCGCCAGTCCGTGTTGAATGATGGGTTAGGCCTTGCTGACATTTTTACGAAGCGCCCACACTCAATTGCACTTATGTCTTGGAGGAAGGTGCATTTCCCCTGCCGCCGCCAGAAGGATTGCCAGTGGTGCTTGGCCAGCCACCAGGCGCACCAGTGCCCTTGCCGCCACCAGCACTACCTTTGCCAGCCCCACCTCCGCCTTTCCCGGCACCCCCACTGCTACCAGAGCCACCTTTTCCGCCGCCGCCACCTTTGCCACCGCTGCTGCCACCACCACCACCGCCGCCTTTAGCCATGTTTGTTCTCCTCAAAAAATAGTGCCGGACAGTGAAACTGCCGTGCCTCTTCCGGCATCGAGGCACGGGCAAAACGAATGGATGAGCGCGTTAGAGCCACTCGCCGCGCTTGTTGATGAAACCCCACTTGCCGTTCAGCTTTGCAGCGGCCTTACCACCTTGAAACTCTTTTGCGTCTTCAAATTTGGCGGGGATAACCCATTGTTGTTTTTCATTGATGAAGCCCCACCTTCCGCCGCTGGTTTGTACAGGCGCTAAACCTTCGCTATACGACCGGACGTTCTGGTATTTCGGGCCGGTCGTTTGGCACCCGCTGAGAGTGAGCAACGAAAAAGAAAGTGCTGCAACTGCGAACTTCTTGAGCATGAAATCTCCTTGGTAAAAAAAGGCCTAACGTAAAGTATGGCGCCTATTTGACGGAATGCTTTGCGTCATGACGCAATTCATTCCGGCAAATAGGCTGTATATAACACCAGTAGTTTGTGCTAAGCTGAATTCGATCATGAAGTTATCCAAATTTAGTGGAGCCTATAAATGTCTTCAATTCCATCACAGTCCGAACCGCCAACTGCACCCAAACTGCTTGATCAGGTCAGGGGGAGGATTCGCTTCAAGCACTACAGCATCCGCACCGAGCAGGCTTACGTGGACTGGATTAAACGATTTATCCGGCATTTTGGCAAGCAACACCCCAAGGACTTGGGGGCGGACGAGGTTCAGGCATTTCTGACGCATCTGGCGGTCGTCGGGCGCGTGGCAGCTTCTACCCAGAATCAGGCCAAGAGTGCTCTGCTGTTTCTCTACAAGGAGGTGCTGGGGGTCGAATTGCCTTGGCTGGACAAGGTGGAGTCGGCCAAGACGCCCAAACGGTTGCCGGTGGTTCTGACCCGTGACGAAGTCATGGCCATGCTTTCCCGACTGGAGGGCAGCAGCGGCTTGATCGCCAGGCTGCTCTATGGCACTGGCTTGCGCATCATGGAATGCCTTCGTTTACGGGTAAAGGACGTGAATTTCGAACGCGGTGAAATTCTTGTTCGTGACGGCAAAGGGGCGAAGGATCGGGTGACCATGCTACCCGCGAGCGTGGTGCCTGCCTTGCGCGTTCACTTCGACCGGGTGCGGGAGTTGCATCGGCAGGATCTGGCCGGCGGTCATGGCGAAGTGCATCTGCCTTACGCGCTGGATCGCAAGTATCCCTCAGCGGGGCGTGAATGGATGTGGCAGTACGTTTTTCCAGCGGCCGGACTGTCCGTCGATCCACGTTCGGGCGTGGTGCGCCGCCATCATGTGCAGGATCAGTCCGTGCAGCGAGCGATTCGGCAGGCGGTACGCGATGCGGGGATCAACAAGCCCGCTACCCCGCATACCTTGCGGCACTCCTTCGCCACTCACCTGCTGGAAAGCGGCTACGACATTCGCACGGTGCAGGAGTTACTGGGTCACTCGGATGTGTCGACGACGATGATTTACACGCATGTATTGAATCGTGGCGGGCGTGGTGTCGCCAGCCCGCTGGATAAACTTGCGGTCAATTGATTCTTCCCTGAAAACTGCAGTCGACGGGTAAGCCGGGTCAGATCGCGGATTTGAAACCTCAGGGACCACGGTTTTCAGGTATTCAGAAACAGAAAACGTTGGGCTGAAGGGTTTCAGTTTTGAGCCCAAACCGGCAGAATTTGTCCGGTTATATCTGACCAATCCTGCCCTGTAGGGGTGGCAGAAGCAGTCGTGTCACCAGCCGCCATCCGGACTCCGTTACGCTTCCCACGGATTAATGACGATGACGCTGGCGGCCTCATAGGGAACCGTATCGCGTGACGCCACGATGAACCCACGCGAGGCTGCGGTCGCAGCAATGTAGCCGTCGGGTGTTGGAAATCCTCGCCCGGCGACCTTGGCTTTCACGGCCAGCTCGGCATAACGCCGTGCTGCATCGGTGTCGAATGGAAGCACCCGGTCCCTGAACAGCCCCATCAGACCATCAAGGGCCTGTGTCAACACATCCTTGCGTTTACCGGACGGAAGCGCCGCGATGCCAAACAGTAGCTCGGCCAGCGTTACGCTCGACAGGTACAGTGTTTCGGCGGCTTGATTGTTCAGCCAAGCCCGCACAGCCGGGTGCGGCTCGGGCTTCATCGCTTCGGAAACGACGTTGGTATCGAGGACGATCATTCAAACCTCAGCGGCTCGGCCGGCGTCTTGTCTCTCTCTAGCTGGAAGACCTCGAAATCCTCGTTCGTAAGGCCGATCTGGCGGCCCAATGCTGCGAGGGCATCACCGAGGCGAACGCGGGTCTCTGGCTTGACCGCGACGGCCAGAATCTCGCGGACTTCGGCTTCGGTACTGTGC
>NZ_JBMOJE010000005.1:0-89689 GCF_049316945.1 Propionivibrio sp.
CATAATCAGCTAAAACAAGAACCCACACCTATCGATTGTCATGTTGTTAAAGAGCTTTTAAATCAGCTACTTGCTGATTTGCTGCAGTGCTTCAGCAGCGAAGGGGCGTATTATAACGACGTTTTTGATTGCGTCAACTCTTTTCAGAATTTAGTCTGGAACCGCCGAAGCGCTAACAGAAATAACGTAACCCATTGATTTCCTTACTATTTAACCCTTGCGTTACCAAGGAAAGATGCGAATTATACAGAGCTAAACTGGAGCGTCAACACTTTCACGAAACAAATTTGAAACTATTTCACCCTAAGTCGCCAAGGCCTTGTTTTTAAAGGTTCAGCTAATTTTCACGCGCGCGAATTTTCGCTTCCCAACTTGCAATACAAAATCGCTTTGCGCCGGAAAGGCGAGATTTTTATCTTCAATTTTCGTTCCATCGACCCTGACCCCCCCCTGCCCGATCATGCGCAGAGCTTCCGAGGTACTTGCCATCAATCCGGATTGCCTGAGAATCTGAGCAATTCCCAACACTCCATCTACAGAATCCAGTACCACTTCGCGAATATCGTCAGGAATCGCACCTTGACGAAAACGAGCATCAAAGTCAGAAAGGGCATCCACCGCTGCAGAAGCCCCGTGAAACCGGGCAACAATTTCCTGAGCAAGAAGCACCTTGACATCGCGTGGGTTGCGTCCAGCCGCTATCTCGCGCTTGAATCCAGCCACTTCTCCGATGGCGCGGAAGGATAGAAGCTCGAAGTATCGCCACATTAGGTCATCAGATACAGACATGAGCTTGCCGAAAATTTCGCGTGGCGGCTCATTGATCCCAACATAATTCCCCAGCGACTTGGACATCTTGTTAACGCCGTCCAATCCCTCCAGCAAAGGCATCATCAAAACGCACTGCGGAGCCTGACCATAGTGTTTCTGAAGTTCACGTCCGACAAGAAGGTTAAATTTCTGATCCGTACCGCCGATTTCTACATCGGCCTTCATCGCGACGGAGTCGTACCCTTGGCAGAGAGGGTAAAGGAACTCGTGAATTGCGATAGGTAGCCCCCCCCGATAACGCTTGGCAAAGTCGTCACGCTCCAGCATGCGGGCAACGGTGTGCAAAGCCGCCAGTCGAATCATTCCAGACGCACCGAGCGGCTCGAACCAGGTTGAATTGAAGCAGATCTCGGTCTTTTGAGGGTCGAGTATCTTGAATACCTGCTCCTGATAGGTTACGGCGTTGGCAAGTATTTGCTCACGAGACAGCGGCGGTCGAGTTGAATTCTTTCCGGTAGGGTCACCAATCATCCCGGTAAAATCCCCGATCAAAAACATCACATGGTGACCCAGATCTTGGAAATGCCTCAACTTGTTGATCAGAACGGTATGCCCCAAATGCAGATCAGGGGCTGTCGGATCAAAACCAGCCTTGATACGTAGTGGCCGACCACTTTTCAGTCTATCGACCAGTTCAGCCTCAATCAGCAACTCATCAGCCCCGCATTTAATCAGAGCAAGACTGTCTTCAATACTTAACATGCAAAGCCTCTATCATTTGCTCCCAAGAGAATGTTCTTGTGGAGTCTTTTTTGGTAAACTGCAGTGTGATTTTTCTCGGTAGCAGTTAATGGAAAAACAGAAGAGCAGGATTCTAGCGCATTCCCTTCCAGCGATCGAACGATTGCTTAGGCACCACTGGGCTGCAGCAGGCGTTGGTGGCGTTGCATTATTCGGCATGATGGCGGCGTTTGCACTTGCTCCCTCTAGCAACGACAACCATGTTCAACTGCAGACAGTCCTTGAACTATTGACCACGCATCCTGGCACACTTAACAATACTGAAAGCGCAACATTTCTGCGCGAAGAGCTGATTTTACGTTCAGACACAGTTTCAAGTCTGATGGCTCGCCTCGGAATTTTGGATCAGGATGCCTTGGAATTCATGCTCAAGAATCGGGAAACCCAAGCCATCTCACGCCAACTTCGCCCCGGCAAGGTTGTAACTGCAAAAACTGGAGAACATGGGAAGCTGATTGCGCTTTATTTTCCCCTCAACAACAAGGATGCGATGCTGGTCGTCGAGAAGCGCGACAATAGCTTTTTTTCTAGCGAACAGGCGTTGAGCCTAGAAGCACAAACAGTCGTCAAATCTGGCGAGATCAGTAGCTCGCTGTTTAACGCCACTGACGCGGTAGGGATACCCGATGCGATAGCAACTCAACTGGCTGAAATTTTCAGTGGGGATATTGATTTTTATCGCGACTTGCGCAGAGGCGATCGCTTTTCGCTCGTATATGAATCCCTCACCCACCGCGGACAGCCCATTCGCAGTGGTCGCATTCTCTCTGCCGAGTTTACCAACAATCAAAAGACGTATAGTGCTTATTGGTTCCAGTCAGAAGTTGGAAAAGGGGGGTACTACACGGCAGCGGGAAAAAACCTTCGTAAGGCTTTTCTCCGCTCACCATTGGAGTTTTCCCGAGTCACATCAGGTTTTTCGAGTTCAAGACTTCACCCTGTGCTGCAAATCTCACGCGCCCACAAAGGGGTTGATTACGGTGCTCCAACGGGCACCCATGTTCGCTCTGTTGCTGATGCAACCGTCGAATTTTCTGGGCGCCAAGGCGGCTACGGCAACCTGATTATCCTCAAACACCAAGGCACCTACTCGACGGCCTATGGCCACCTTAACGGGTTTGCTGCCGGAATTCGAAGAGGGGCACGGGTCAATCAGGGCGATACCATAGGTTACGTGGGGCAAACTGGACTATCTTCAGGACCGCATCTTCACTACGAATTCCGTGTCAATTCCCAGCAGGTCAATCCGCTGGCTGTAACGCTACCTGGTGCGATTCCGCTTGAGGCATCACAAATAAGTCAATTCAGGACCGCCACCGAACCGCTTCGGGCGCATCTCGTTCTAGCAAAACAAATCAATCTCGCAGCGATTGAATAGCGACACACCCGAGCGATACTTATCAGTTCCGTGCTCTGCAATAAAAAAGGCGGCCTTGGTCGCCTTTTTTTCATCACTAGACTAGAGATTCAGGCGGTGAAGGACGAACCGCAACCACAAGTCGATGACGCATTAGGGTTCTTGATCACGAACTGAGAGCCCTCCAGCCCTTCCGTATAGTCAATCTCAGCGCCAACAAGATACTGGTAACTCATCGGGTCGACCAAGAGCGTGACTCCGTTCTTCTGCAAGGAGGTATCGTCTTCGTTGGCAACCTCATCAAAAGTAAAACCATACTGGAAGCCTGAGCACCCACCACCTGTTACGAAGACACGGAGCTTCAAATCCGGATTTCCTTCTTCCGCAATCAGATCCTTGACCTTGTTGGCTGCACTATCCGTAAAAACAAACGGCAGGGGAATATCCGTCGCTGTATTCATTACCATTACCTCCCAATTCTCGCGTTTAAAACTGTTCCAGAAACTGCCTTAGCCTAGTTACTGGATGCCAGCTTGAGTTCTACAGTCTTGGCGCTTATCTGATGTACAAGACGCCCCTGTATTACAGATCCTTGCTGCATTTCGATCTGAATATATTCGACATCACCTGTGACACGGGCTGCGGACAAGAGTTCCAGCGATTCACCAGCAAACACCGGGCCTATAACGGTTCCGTTGATAACCACGTGGCCGACCGAGATAGCGCCCTCTACGCTCGCCTTTTCGCTGACAACTAGTGTTCCTTCGCCATTTTCACTACTGATGTTGCCGTGAACCGCGCCGTCAATGCGCAGGCCACCGGAAAAGATCACATTCCCCTCTACACGGGTACCGGCACCGATGAGGCTATCAATACTATTCTTAGTAGCTCTACCTTTTTTTATACCGAACATGGTTTCTCCATCTAGAGATTCACGGACTGCCTTGCGCGTACGATACTATCCTGCAGAAAGCGCGCTTCGACCTCTTTTACTACTACCTCTGAGGGGACAGAGAAAACGCCTTCAAGCCGATGAAAGTGCTTGATTTCGAAACGAAAACGCTGGGGGTTTGGCTCTGTCGCAGAAGGCAGGATGATCATAACATCTTTGCCACCCTGCTGCACTTTGACCAAAATCTGAAGCGCACCCTTGATCTCTCTGGCCTGGCGGCCAGCGTTATTGACCACCAGCATACGATACCGATACTCGCCCAAAACGCCGCTCGGTTCAATCCTCAGGTGATCAATCCTGGCCCCAACCTCATCTCCAGCCTCGGAAGTTGGCATCAGGCCTTCGAAAAACGCCAGATCCTCTTTCAAAATAGCGTTCTCCGCTTCGAGAGCCTTCGCCTGTAGGGACAACTGCTTTTGTGTAGCACGCTCTATCTGTAGGCTGCTTTCACCTGATCCTGCGAGGCTGCGCAATTTGGTCAACTCGGCATCAAGTTCCATAAGATGATTTCTGAGTGACTGAATCTCCCTAATCGACTCATTGCTTTGGAACCCGGCAATGCGCCTTCCTGCATCATAGATCCACGCAGCGAGCGCCAATGAAACTGACAAAATCGTAATTGATGCCAGTGCACGCCAGTACCAAGCCACATACGTTCTGATTGCCAGCCTCGGCGCATTGATGCCAAAGCGCTGACGAAGACGCTTAAGCCTTACGGAAGCACCGGGAGTTGCCATAGTCCGTCAGTTTCCGGCAGTCCAAACATGATGTTCATGTTCTGTACGGCCTGACCAGCCGCTCCCTTGACAAGGTTATCGATAACGGAGAGCACCACCAGCGTATCTCCGCCCTGTGGTCTGTGTACCGCAATACGGCAAATATTCGCCGCGCGAACCGAACGTGTATCCGGATGCGAATTCATCGGTAAGATATCAACAAAGGGCTCGTCTGCGTAGCGCTTCTCAAAGATGGACTGGAAATCGCCTTCCCCCTTGATCTGAGCGTAAAGTGTGGCATGGATTCCGCGAATCAATGGCGTCAGATGCGGCACGAAGGTCAAACCAATGGCGCGTCCTGCAATTCGCGACAAGCCCTGCCGAATTTCAGGCAAGTGCCGATGCCCTGGGACACCATAAGCCTTGAAATTGTCAGACGCTTCGGAGAACAACGATGACACCTCAGCTTTGCGCCCAGCACCGGAAACTCCGGACTTGGCATCTGCGATCAAATGTTCAAGATCAACCAACCCTGACTCTACAAGCGGCATGAATCCCAATTGCACAGCGGTTGGATAACACCCAGGGTTAGCCACCAAGCGTGCAGAACGAATAGCAGCGCGATTGACTTCAGGCAAACCATAGACAGCTTCAGCCACCCATTCCGGGCTGGTGTGCTGCATGCCGTACCATTTTTCCCAGTCGGCGACATCGGTAATGCGAAAATCTGCGGCAAGGTCGACGACGCGAACCCCGGCATTGAGCAACTCGGGCGCCTGTTGCATGGCCACGCCATTCGGTGTGGCAAAAAAAACAAGATCACAGGATTTCAGATTAGCGGCCGCTGGATCTTCAAATCTCAGATCAACACGCCCCCGTAGACTCGGAAACATACTGGAAACAGCAGTTCCTGCATCTCCGCGTGAAGTAATTGCGACGAGTTCAACCTCAGCGTGCTGTGCAAGCAAGCGCAACAACTCAACACCCGTATAACCGGTACCGCCAACAATTCCAACCTTGACCATTAAATCCTCCTCAAAAGGTGTGGAATGATAGTCCGCACGCCCCAAAAACACAAAAGCCACCCTAAGGCGGCTTTTGATGCGTAACAGAATCCAGTATCGATTAACGCTTGGAGAACTGCTTACGGCGACGTGCTTTGTGCAGACCGACCTTCTTACGCTCAACCTCACGGGCATCACGCGTAACAAAACCGGCCTTCGACAACGCTGGCTTGAGCTCTGCATCGTATTCAATCAGGGCGCGGGTAATGCCGTGACGAACAGCACCAGCCTGACCAGACTCACCACCACCGGCAACATTGACGAGAATGTCAAAACTAGAAGTTTGTTCAACTAACACTAGCGGTTGACGAACGATCATGCGACCCGTAACACGGGAGAAAAATTCGTCAACAGGCTTGCCATTAACGACGATATTGCCAGTGCCACGTTTCATGAAAACGCGTGCTACGGCGCTTTTGCGACGGCCGGTGCCGTAGTAAAAATTTTCAGCCATTTCGACCCCTTAAAGTTCCAGAACTTTTGGCTGCTGGGCAGCGTGTGGATGTGTATCACCCGCGTAGCACTTCATTTTCTTGAGCATCGCGTAACCAAGAGGCCCCTTCGGGAGCATGCCTTTGACAGCCTTTTCCAGGACGCGGCCAGGGAAACGCTGCTGCATCTTGGTGAAGTTGGTTTCGTAAATACCGCCTGGGTACCCCGTGTGTCGGTAGTACACCTTGTCTTCAGCCTTGTTGCCGGTGACGCGCAACTTCTCCACATTCGTCACGACGATGTAATCGCCGGTATCCACGTGAGGAGTAAATTCTGGTTTGTGCTTACCACGCAAGCGACGAGCGATTTCAGTAGCAAGGCGGCCAAGCACCTTGTCAGTGGCATCAACTACGAGCCACTCGCGCTTAACTTCATGCGATTTGGCGGAGAAAGTCTTCATTTAAAACGCCGTCCTTGTATGCCTGATAACGGAAAGCCGAGCATCTTATTGCAAATTGACGAATCATGTCAATCGCTGTTTAGAATGTAGGCAAAAAAAACGCGACCCGTATGAGTCGCGTTAAATCCACACCAAAGGAGGAGGGTGGAGGAGACAAATCTAAAACACACTGAAAAATCAAAACACAAAAACAACAAGATGTTTGAATTATGCCTTAACCAGCTACGAAGATCAAGACAGTATTGTTCGACCAGTCACATCACCAAACCATTCGCCACCCGGAACAATGATTATTTAATGTTATTCGTTTCATAGACTTAAAATAAAATAATATAATGCATTTCAAAATAGTAAATTGCAGAATATCATTCTAAAAAAGCATTTTGACAGCAATTTTATTGCACCGCAACATCCTCCCTGACGAGCATTAAAAATGCCACACGCCTTCGCCTAAAATCGATGTATTTTGAAATAACGTGGCCTGCATGTGCAAGGTGAAATGGATCGGAGACGGCATGTCGTTTCTGACCGACACTGACACTGGAAGCAATCACCCTGTGGTAATCGATGCATACCCTGAAGCAGGCGAAAAAATCTGGCTCCACGACCGATGGAAATGCTGGTTGCCGGCAGCGGCGGATGCAGGCAGAACGTGCCATACAGGGCCAAAAGCATTCACCCGGATTCATTCCCACCCCCGGATTAGCGGAAAACAACTGAAACCCGATGCAGTTGCACGCGAATCGAACTATCCAAAGGCAAGTATTGCTCAGCTTCAATCATGCTTGGTAAGACAGTCGAAATCACCCACCACTTCGATATCGTGGAAGATTAACTCGATTGGCGTCAAGATATCGTCAGGAGTTTTCTCAGCGACCAGTGTGCAAACCGAATTTTCAGAGATTTCTTAGAGGTAGTAGGAGGTACGGGTCATTACTCCTGCCATTAGTCGCATGGTTTTCTTGACAATGGTGGGCAGTTCACGTGCGCCGAGGCGAACCGCCATCTCGGCATGAGATTTCTCATCAATCTTCATTTGCAGAACAATCGCCAGAGACTTGACATCTTCCGTCGGCAACTCGGACAAATGGTGGTCAAGATGAGTTTCAACCTGTCGTTCAGTCTCGGCAAGAAAACCCAGACTCCAGGCATCCCCAAGTTTCCCGGCAAATACACCCAGCGACAGCGCCCCCAGATACCACAAAGGGTTTAACAAACTCTTGCGCGCGTCCAGTTCATTGATTCGCCGCGCAGTCCAATCCAGATGCTCGGTTTCCTCGTAGGCTGCCTTATTCATAGCCTGCCGAATCTCCGGATCGTGACAAATCAGCGCCTGGCCCTGATAAAGCGCCTGCGCACAGACTTCTCCGACATGATTGATCCGCATCAAGGCCCCCGCGTGCGCTCTGTCTTCCGCAGACAATTCCGGCTCAACACACTCTCCCCCAGGCATGCTACGAGTTGTCGACGCAGCAGAAAAAAGAGTGCGCAAAGCTCTATCAAACCCCAGAATGATGGGATCAAGCATTACGAGTCCTATCAGCGGATATTGCCTAAAACGAAAAACTAAGGACGTGCCGCCAAGGGTTTACCGCCGTAGCGCAACGCCCGGCGAGCATCGTCGGCATTCTTGATTAAAGCGGTGCCAACAGAGCAAAAGTAATTGGCATAAAGCTCGACGTGATGATTGTTGCTATCACCTTGAATCTTGACCCATTGATTACGCCGCGCCTTTGACCAAGTCTTGTCTGATCGGCCAAACGCATAAAACCTGCGCTCTGCGGTAGCGCAGCGCAAACCTTCATAACTGATGTTCTGCGCCCCTGCGGAACTGATCACGATTAATGTATAACGCAGAACGCCATCGGAGCCAACAGACAGCGAATTTCCATCGATCAGATACTTGGTATCGGTTATCGCGCCTACCTGAAACGGGATCAGGTCGGCTTTCTCAGGGAAAGCTGGGAGTTGCACTTCAATTTCAGCCCAAGGCTTTTCCTCATACTGGTTGTCAAAACTATCCGCCAACGATTGTGCTGACAACAATGCCAGAGCGAGGGCAAAAAACCACTCTATAGTTTTAAAAAAAAACATTGAAACAACGCTCCAGTTGAATCAACAAACTCGCACGGAAAAAAACGAAACAACGCTATTTTTCAGCACTCGACCTCACCCACTCCCACCAAACGCTCAGGTACGTACACCTTCATGACGTGGACGACGGTGATCAGCATCGAGAAAGCGTGCGAGTTCGTTCAATGCCTCCTCATACACTTGGCGTTTAAACTCGATTACTGCATCGAGCGCTACCCAATAATGATTCCAGCGCCATGCATCAAACTCGGGATGATTACAGGCGCGCAAGGAAACATCGCTGTCCCGCCCTACCAGACGCAGCAAAAACCATATCTGTTTTTGCCCTCTGTAACTGCCACGCCATTCGCGTTTTACCCAGTGTATCGGCACATCGTAACGCAACCAGTCTTTGGTTCTGCCAAGGATACTGACATGTTCGGGACACAAGCCAACCTCTTCGTAGAGTTCCCGGTACATCGCCTGCTCAGGGGTTTCACCCCGTTTGATGCCACCCTGTGGAAACTGCCATGAATGTTCACGGATACGCTTGCCCCAAAAAACCTCATTCTTCGCGTTACATAGGATGATGCCGACGTTGGGGCGATAGCCTTCACGGTCGAGCATTTTGTAAACCTGCTAAATTATTAGTCAAATACATTCTTCCACATTTCAAATCGCTTGGAAAGCTCGCCATGGAAAGAAACGCCTAATCACACGACAGAGCACGATTGGCATCGCACTCTACTGATCTGTCTTGTAAAATCTCAACTTTATTTCAAGAAATACGATTCCCATGCGTACCTCGCAATTTTTCATCTCCACACTCAAGGAAGCTCCGTCAGACGCCGAGATCGTCAGCCACAAATTAATGTTGCGCGCCGGCCTCGTCAAACGTCTGGCCGGCGGCATCTACACTTGGATGCCGGTTGGTCTGCGCGTGTTGCGCAAGGTTGAAAACATCGTCCGTCAGGAAATGGATCGTGCAGGCGCCATTGAGCTTTCGATGCCCGCCGTGCAGCCGGCCGAACTGTGGCAGGAATCGGGCCGCTGGGAAAAATACGGCCCTGAGTTGCTGCGACTGAAGGATCGCCACCAGCGCGATTTCGTTATTGGACCAACGCACGAAGAAGTCATCACCGATGTCGTACGCAAGGAAGTGAAAAGCTACCGTCAGTTGCCCCTGCATTTTTACCAGGTGCAAATGAAGTTCCGCGACGAAATCCGCCCGCGCTTCGGCGTGATGCGTGGCCGCGAGTTCCTGATGAAGGATGGCTACTCCTTCCACACCAGTTTCGAGGACTTGCAGCGCGAGTACCGCAACATGTTCGAGACCTACACGCGGACTTTCATTCGCCTTGGCTTGAAGTTTCGTGCTGTTGCCGCCGACACGGGATCGATCGGCGGCACCGGCTCGCACGAATTTCACGTGCTGGCCGATTCTGGGGAAGACGCACTGGCCTACTGCCCCGACTCGGACTATGCCGCCAATGTCGAACTGGCCGAAGCAATGGCTCCGGATACTCCACGAGTTGCAGCTTCCGAGGCCATAAAGAAAGTCGCTACACCGAGCAAGATCAAGTGCGAGGACGTTGCTGCCCTCCTGAATGTCACAGGAATGAAAATGGTCAAGGCCATCGCCATCATGCGGAATCAGCAGGAAAACGGCTCCGCCGAGTTCGTACTGATTCTGTTACGCGGCGACCATGACTTGAACGAAGTCAAGACGCAAAAGATCGTCGGCGAATTCCGCTTCGCTCACGACGAAGAAATCGTTGCTGCACTTGGCTGCAAACCAGGTTACATTGGCCCGGTAGGCACCAACAAAATCCCCGTGTTCGCTGATCGAAGCGTGGCTGTAATGAGCGACTTCGTTTGCGGTGCCAACGAAGCAGGATTTCACATCACCGGCGTCAACTTCGGCCGCGACCTGCCGGAACCCGCTTTAATCGCCGATCTTAGGAACGTGGTCGCCGGCGACCCCTCGCCCGACGGCAAAGGCACGCTGGAACTGTGTCGTGGCATTGAAGTCGGTCACATCTTCCAGTTGCGAACAAAATACGCCAAAGCACTGAAATGCGCCTTCCTCGACGAAAGCGGCCAGAGTCAGACCATGGAAATGGGCTGCTACGGGATCGGCGTGTCACGCATTGTCGGTGCCGCCATCGAGCAGAACCATGACGATAGAGGAATCATATTCCCCCAGGCCATCGCCCCCTTCGAGGTGTGCATTGTGCCCATGGGCTATAGCAAGAGCGATGCCGTAAAAGTGGCAGCGGATACACTTTATGCAGATCTGATGGCAGCAGGTGTCGACGTTCTTCTCGATGACCGGAACGAACGTCCTGGCGTGATGTTCGCTGAAATGGAACTGATCGGCATCCCGCACCGCGTCGTCGTCGGTGACCGCGGTCTGGCGGAAGGCAAACTTGAGTACAAAGGGCGCACGGATGCAGAACTAACCATGGTACCGGTTGCTGAAATCGGTGCTTTCCTGAAGGCCAGGTTGTGCCACTAGCCATTCTGATACTGGCTCTCCTGATTCCCTGTACAGCGATTGCCGGAACACAAAAGTACGAACCGCTGTCGGCCAGCGTACAAGCAGCACTTTCGCGCACCATTTCGGACCAGGCACCGCCAAAGAGTTCATTTCTTGACTCGATGGAGGCCATTGACTGGCTGACCGAGATGTCGGGACGTCTGGAAAAACGAATCGCCAATCGCGAGAGCCGGCTGGAATTCCTGCGTGCAGTCCACTACGAGGCCACCCGCGCGGGACTCGACCCGCAACTAGTGCTGGGTCTGATACAGGTTGAAAGCGGTTTCAAGAAATACGCCGTTTCATCAGCCGGCGCGCGGGGCTTCATGCAGGTCATGCCCTTCTGGCTGAAGGTTATCGGTCGTAGCGATGACAACCTGTTTCATTTACGAACCAACCTGCGCTACGGCTGCACCATCCTGCGCCACTATCTGGACATTGAACAAGGCGACCTCTACCGCGCGCTCGGTCGTTACAACGGGAGCCTGGGGCAAGCCGAATACCCGAATCTCGTGCGTGGAGCCTGGCACAGCCAATGGGTCTATTCAAGAGGCAGAACGGCCCCTAGCCCATTCCGGGCAACATCCCTTTCATGCCCCGCATCAGCTTGGCCATGCCGCCCTTGGAGAACTGCTTCATCATTTTTTGCGTTTGCTCAAACTGCTTGAGCAAACGATTGACTTCCTGCACCTGAACGCCTGCCCCTGAGGCGATACGGCGTTTGCGCGAAGCCTTTAGCAACTCGGGCTTGCTGCGCTCGGAAGGGGTCATCGAATTGATGATGCCTTCAATCCGACTGATCGTTTTTTCTTCGCCTCCAGCGGGCATCTTGCTTGCGGCCTGGGCAAACTGAGCCGGCAACTTGTCCATCATTGATGAAATCCCGCCCATCTTGCGCATCTGGGCGATCTGTTCCTTGAAGTCGTTAAGATCAAAGCCCTTGCCCGATTTGAGCTTCCTGGCGAACTCAACGGCCTTTTGCTCATCAATCCCCTTCTTTGCATCCTCGATCAACGACAGAACATCGCCCATGCCAAGGATGCGCGAGGCCATCCGCTCAGGATGAAAGGCTTCAAGCCCCGACAGCTTTTCGCCGACACCGGCGTATTTGATCGGTCGCCCGGTCACATGGCGCACAGAAAGCGCGGCACCGCCTCGCGCGTCGCCATCCAGCTTGGTAAGAATGACTCCGGTAAGCGGCAAGGCCTCGCTAAATGCCTTGGCGGTGTTGATCGCATCCTGACCCAGCATGGCGTCGACGACGAACAGGGTTTCTATCGGTTCGATTGCCGCATGAAGTTCGGCAATCTCCTTCATCATTGCCTCGTCGATCGCCAGACGACCAGCGGTATCGACGAGCAACACATCGTGATAGTGACGCTTGGCCCAATCGACTGCACTGCGTGCGATATCGACAGGCTTGTCTGTTGAAAGAGAAGGGAAAAAATCGGCCCCGGCCTGTTCGGCAACGGTCTTCAACTGCTCAATGGCCGCCGGACGATAAACGTCGCAGGAGACTACCAGCACCTTCTTCTTTTGCGTTTCGCGCAAAAGCTTGGCCAACTTGCCAACCGTGGTGGTTTTGCCCGCCCCCTGCAAACCGGCCATGAGAATAATCGCTGGCGGCTGGGTAGCCAAGTTTAGGCCGTTATGTGCTTCACCCATCAGTAGCGTCAGTTCGCGATGAACCACGCCGATCAGAGCCTGACCAGGGCTTAATGAGCCAATCACTTCCTCACCAACCGCTTTTTCCTTGACGGCAGCGATCAGTGCTTTGACGGCAGGAAGTGCAACGTCAGCCTCCAGCAAGGCGAGACGAACCTCACGCAGAGCATCGGCAATATTATCTTCGGTAAGGCGTGCCTCACCACGTAGCGTCTTCATGACGCGGGCAAGGCGTTGGGTCAGGTTGTCGAGCATTTGGCTTCCCGCTTGGTGTAGACTGAATAAATGTTGGACATTCTACTGCACCTTCTGCCGCTCATCGCTTCGTGCCTGCTGTATGCGGCGCTGGGCTTCCATTTCTGGCATACACGCTGGCGAGAAACCGAAACACACCTAGTCCCCCTGCCGATGCAGCCGTGGGAACGTGTGGCAATTTTCATTGCCCTGACGCTGCAGGGTATCGGCTTGTACGATGGCTTGTTCGGTGCCGGCGGAATGCGCTTCTCTTTCAGTTTCGCCCTATCGCTGATGCTCTGGCTGGCCGTTCTCATATACTGGCTGGAAAGCTTCCGCTCGCGCATGGACGGTCTGCAGCCGATGGTGCTGCCACTGGCAGCACTTTGCGCAGTACTTCCCGTCATCTTCCCGCAGGTTCACTCTATTGCACATATCGACGCCTGGGGCTTCAAAGTGCATTTTCTGGCGGCCATGCTGGCCTATAGTCTATTTACGTTGTCAGCGATGCACGCCGTGTTCATGGGCTTTGTCGAACGAAAACTGCACCACAGGGAACTCAACAAGTATCTTGCCAGCCTTCCTCCACTCATGACCATGGAAGCGTTGCTCTTTCGCATGATCGGCCTCGCTTTTTTTCTGCTTACCGTTGCGCTGGGTAGCGGAATCATGTTTTCAGAAGCACTTTTTGGAAAAGCCGTATTGCTTGACCACAAGACAATGTTTGCTTTTGCCTCATGGGGAATTTTTGCAGCTCTGTTGATCGGACGCCGCGCCTACGGATGGCGGGGGCGCATTGCACTACGCTGGACTTTGGCGGGATTCCTGCTTCTCTTACTAGCCTACATTGGCAGCCGTTTTGTTTCCGAAGTCCTGCTCGGCCGCATCTAAACATCTGCCCAGAATATATTCGCCCATACAATACCTCTTCCCCGTGTCTTTGCTTCTGTAAAAACTGGCCGACTCAATTCATCATCAAACTGGCATTTTCTGTACAATCAACACAGACATGATTTCTGACGTTACCAAGCGTCTTTTAGCAAACTATGGCAGCTAATCCGCAGCAATCATCACTTAGTGGCCTCGCTCGCGCGCTCGTCCAAGCCGGCCGAATCAAGGAAGCCGAGGCCGAGGCCTTGCTGACACAGGCTGCCGCAACAAAGACCTCGTTCATCGAGCAATTGGTCAGCAGCAGGAAAGCGAGTGCGCCTGATATTGCTCGCTTTGCTGCCGATACCTTTGGCTATCCGTTGCTTGACCTCAACGCATTCGACGACGCACATATCCAGAAGAACGCGATTGACCGCAAGCTGATCGCTACACACCGTGTCATCCCGTTGCACAAACGCGGCAACCGCCTGTCGATCGCCATCGCTGATCCGACCAACCTGCGCGCGCTTGACGAGATTCGCTTCCAGACCGGGATGGCTGTCGACCCGGTAATCGTTGACGAGAGCCAACTCGCTCCCCTGGTTGCCAAACTCTCAGAATCAGCCGAAGACACCCTCAAGAACCTGACCAACGAGGACATCAATCTCGAGTTTACTGACGAAGATGCGGCGGAAAAGACTGACGAAGCCTCAACCCTTGAGGTCGACGACGCCCCGGTTGTCAAGTTCATTCAGAAAATGCTGCTTGATGCCATCAACGAGGGCGCATCCGACATTCACTTCGAACCCTACGAGAAAAGCTATCGCATCCGTTTCCGGACGGATGGAATTTTGCGCGAAGTCGCCTCGCCGCCATTGATCATCAAGGAAAAAATTGCCTCGCGCATCAAGGTGATTTCTCGCCTGAACATCGCCGAGAAACGCGTTCCGCAGGATGGTCGAATGCGACTCGTGCTGTCCAAGAGCCGGGCGATTGACTTCCGTGTCAGCACCCTGCCGACCATGTACGGTGAAAAAATAGTTCTGCGCATCCTTGATCCTAGCAGCGCGACCCTAGGCATCGAGGCGCTGGGTTATGACCCGGTACAGAAAGCGCTTCTTCTCGACGCCATTCAGCGCCCTTACGGCATGGTTCTGGTTACCGGCCCGACCGGGTCGGGCAAAACCGTTTCGCTTTACACCTGCCTCAATATTCTGAACAAACCCGGCATCAACATTTCTACGGCAGAAGACCCGGCGGAAATACCCTTGCCAGGCATCAATCAGGTCAACATTGAGGACAGGCAGGGGCTGACCTTCCCGGTCGCACTCAAAGCCTTCTTGCGGCAGGATCCGGACATCATCATGGTCGGCGAAATCCGCGACCTGGAAACAGCGGAAATCTCCATCAAGGCTGCCCAGACAGGGCACATGGTGCTTTCTACCCTGCACACCAATGATGCCCCATCGACGCTGACTCGTCTCATGAACATGGGAATTCCGACCTTCAACATCGCTTCGAGCATCCTGCTGATTACTGCTCAGCGCCTTGTACGCCGCCTGTGCACCTGCAAGAAGCCGCTTGACACACCGATCGAGACACTGCTGAATGCGGGGTTTACCGAGTCAGACTTAGACGGCAGCTGGTCTCTTTACGGCCCGGGAGAATGCGATCGCTGCAAGGGAAGTGGCTACAAGGGACGGGTTGGCCTCTATCAAGTCATGCCCATTACCGAAGACATACAACGCATGATCATGGCCAACGGGACGGCACTGGACATCGCTGTTCAGGCACAGAAAGAAGGCGTCAACGATTTGCGCCGTTCCGGCCTGCTTAAGGTCAAGCAAGGACTCACCTCACTTGATGAAGTCCTTGGCAGCACCAACGCTTAAAGAACAACCAAGGGGGACAGCATGGCGACCGCAACAAAACCGGCAAAGCGCACCCAGGAAGTCAAGGAATACACTTTTCTCTGGGTCGGGAAGAACAAGGCTGGAAAGATAATTCGTGGAGAACAACGCGCTCCAAGCGAAACCGTTGTTCAGGCTACCTTGCGACGCCAAGGGATTCTTCCCACCAAGATTTCCAAACAAAGCTTCAGGAGAGGCGGCAAGGTCACCGAAAAGGACGTCGCCCTGTTCACCCGGCAATTGGCGACCATGATGAAGGCCGGCGTCCCTCTGCTGCAAACTTTCGACATCGTTGGCCGTGGCCACGACAACCCGGCTGTCGGCAAGCTTCTGATTGACATCAAGACCGATGTGGAAACCGGTAGCTCGCTATCGCAGGCTTTCCGCAAATTCCCGCTGCACTTCGACCAGCTCTACTGCAACCTGATCGCGGCTGGCGAACAGGCGGGCATTCTTGAGACCCTGCTGGAGCGACTGGCGACGTACAAGGAAAAGATGATCGCCATCCGTTCAAAAATCAAAGCCGCACTTTTTTACCCCGTAGCCATCATCGTCGTCGCCTTTGTCATTACTGCAGTAATCATGATCTTTGTCATTCCTGCATTCAAGGAAGTATTCAAAAGCTTCGGCGCCGATCTGCCCGCCCCGACACTGATTGTCATGGCGATTTCGGATTTCTTTGTCACTTACTGGTGGGCAATTTTCGGAGCTATTGGCGGTGGATTTTATGCGTTCTTTTATTTCTGGAAACGCTCCGAACCCATGCAGATTGTCATGGATCGGTTTCTTCTCCGCTTACCTGTTTTCGGCAGCCTGATTCGAAAATCCGTAATTGCCCGCTGGACGCGCACCCTGTCCACCATGTTCGCTGCTGGCGTTCCGTTGGTGGAGTCACTGGATTCGGTCGGCGGTGCTGCCGGAAACTATGTCTACAAGCTCGCGACAAAGCAAATACAGAGCGAGGTCAGCACTGGCACCAGCCTGACCTCTGCCATGCAGAACGCTCAACTGTTTCCCAACATGGTCGTTCAGATGGTAGCCATTGGTGAAGAATCCGGTGCGCTGGACGCCATGCTCGGCAAGGTAGCTGACTTCTTCGAAGCAGAAGTCGATGATGCGGTAGATGCCCTTTCCAGTTTGATGGAACCGATCATCATGGTTGTCTTGGGAACACTGATTGGCGGCATGGTGATCGCCATGTACCTGCCGATTTTCAAGCTGGGCGCTGTGGTCTGATGACTCAAGGCTGGCTGACCGGCTTTCTGGATCCGACCGTATTCAGTATTTCCTGCGGCATTCTTGGCCTTCTGGTCGGCAGTTTCCTCAACGTGGTCATCCATCGCCTGCCCAAGATGATGGAGCGTGACTGGCATAGCCAGTGCGCTGAACTGCGTGGCGAAGAGACGCCGGACAGTGAACCGTTCTCCCTTGCCAAGCCACGCTCGCGCTGTCCTGAATGCGGCCACTCGATCACGGCGCTGGAAAACATTCCGCTCATCAGCTGGCTGGCCTTGCGCGGCAAGTGTTCTAGCTGCCATACAGCGATTTCACCTCGCTACCCTATTGTCGAAGCACTGACTGGCTTACTTTCCGCACTGGCGGCCACGCATTTTGGCTTTGGCGGGGCCGCGGCGGGGGCCATTGTGTTGATCTGGTGCCTGATTGCACTGACTTTCATCGATTTTGACACTCAGCTCTTGCCTGACTCGATTACCTTGCCGCTGCTCTGGCTCGGCCTGCTGTTCAACCTGTTTGGCACCTTTACCGATCTTCCATCGGCGGTGATCGGTGCCATGGGCGGTTATCTCGCCTTGTGGTCCGTATATTGGGGATTCAAACTCGTCACCGGCAAGGAAGGCATGGGCTACGGGGATTTCAAGCTGCTCGCCGCACTCGGCGCCTGGCTGGGCTGGCAAATCCTGCCCTTGACCATTCTGCTATCCTCCTTGGTCGGCGCGGTTGTCGGCATTGCTCTGATTGTACTGACCAAGCGCGGTCGCAATATACCGATTCCCTTCGGCCCCTATCTGGCCGCCGCCGGATTGCTCGCCCTTTTCTGGGGCAAGGATCTCACGCAGAGCTATCTTCGCCTGATGTAGGCGCTTGAAAATACTGCTTTTAACCCAATCTGCTTGCTGACGAAGCCAGCGAATGGGCTCTCCCTTCGGGTATAATTCCCGTTTTTCGAGCGTTTCATAGAGGTTTGCCATGCCGATTTATGCTTATCGTTGCGATCCCTGCGGTTTTCAGAAGGATCACCTGCAGAAGCTCAGCGACCCAGTGCTAAGCACCTGCCCTGAATGCGGCGAGGAAACGTACGCCAAACAGGTCACATCGGCGGGCTTCCAGTTGAAGGGTAACGGCTGGTACGCCACCGACTTCAAGGGTGGTCCGCCCCCTGCTGCCGCCAAGGCACAAGCCAAGGAAAGCGCCCCTCCCTGTGCCGGAGGCACCGGAGCTTGTCCGTGCGCGGGCAGTTGATCAAGCGCTATTTCCTGACTGGTCTGCTGATCTGGGTACCGCTGGCGATCACCACCTGGGTACTATCACTGATCGTCAATACGATGGACCAGTCGCTGCTCCTGTTGCCGACGGCCATCCACCCGCACACGCTGTTTGGGTTCAACATACCGGGGGCTGGTGTCATCCTGACCCTGGCGATCATTCTCCTGACCGGGCTGGTCACCACCAATTTCATCGGCCAGAAACTGGTGATCTGGTGGGAGCGATTGCTGGCGCGCATCCCCTTTGTAAATTCAGTCTATAACAGCGTCAAGCAGGTATCCGACACGCTGTTTTCATCGACCGGACAGGCCTTCCGCAAGGCATTGCTCATTCAGTACCCACACGAAGGGGCGTGGACCATCGCCTTCCTCACGGGCAAGCCGGGCGGCGACGTGCTCAATCATCTCAAGGGCGACTACGTCAGCGTCTATGTCCCGACGACTCCGAACCCGACCTCCGGTTTCTTCCTCATACTGCAAAAAAAGGATGTCATCGAGCTCGAAATGAGCGTCGACGAAGCACTCAAATACATTATCTCGATGGGCGTTGTCGCACCACCCGCCCGCCCCAAACGGCCGTTTATCGCCCCCAACAACCAGCTTTCGTAACCCCGGAAAAAGCATGCGAACTCATTACTGCGGTCAACTCAATTCACAAACCATCGGTCAGGAAGTCAGCCTCTGCGGCTGGGCGCACCGTCGGCGCGACCACGGCGGCGTCATCTTCG
Source organism: Propionivibrio sp. (assembly GCF_049316945.1). Taxonomy (GTDB): domain Bacteria; phylum Pseudomonadota; class Gammaproteobacteria; order Burkholderiales; family Rhodocyclaceae; genus Propionivibrio. The sequence continues at coordinate 19,077 of NZ_JBMOJE010000005.1, forward strand.
TCGACTTGCGCGACCGCGAGGGACTGGCGCAGATCGTCTGCGACCCGGACCGCCCCGAAATGTTCGCCATCGCCGAATCCGTGCGTAACGAGTTCTGCCTGAAAATTACCGGCAAGGTACGCGCTCGCCCGGCCGGCACGATCAACGCCAACATGCCGAGCGGCGAGGTTGAAATCCTCTGCCACGAAATCGAAGTCCTGAACCCTTCGGTAACGCCTCCGTTCCAGCTTGACGATGACAATCTCTCGGAGAACGTCCGCCTGCTGCATCGCGTCATCGACCTGCGCCGCCCGCACATGCAGCGCAACATGCAGTTGCGTTACAAGACGGCGCGAGCCTTCCGCCGCTTCCTCGACGACGCCGGCTTCATCGATATTGAAACGCCGATGCTGACCAAGAGCACGCCGGAAGGCGCACGAGATTACCTGGTCCCGTCGCGCGTGCATCCCGGCCAGTTCTTCGCCCTGCCGCAGTCACCGCAGTTGTTCAAGCAACTGCTGATGGTCGCCGGTTTTGACCGCTACTACCAGATCACCAAATGCTTCCGCGACGAAGACCTGCGCGCCGACCGCCAGCCCGAATTCACCCAGGTCGATATGGAAACCTCGTTCATGAACGAGGATCAGATCATCACGTTGATGGAAGAGCTGATCCGCACCGTATTCAAGGAGGCGATCGACGCTGACCTGCCCAACCCCTTCCCGCGCCTGACTTACGCCGACGCCATGCACCGCTACGGCTCCGACAAGCCGGATCTGCGCGTCACGCTGGAGTTGACTGAAGTCACCGACGCTTTCAAGGAAGTGGCCTTCAAGGTCTTCGCTGGCGTTGCCAACAGCGAAGGCGGTCGCATCGCCGCCCTGCGCATTCCAGGTGGTGCCACCTTGACGCGCGGCGAGATCGACGCCTACACCCAGTTTGTTACCATCTACGGGGCCAAGGGGCTGGCCTACATCAAGGTCAATGATGTCACCCAGATCAACGAAACCGGTCTGCAGTCGCCGATCGTCAAGAACCTCAGCGAAGCCTCGCTGCGCACCGTCATCGAGCGTACCGGCGCGCAATCCGGCGACCTGATCTTTTTCGGCGCCGACAAGGCCAAGGTGGTCAACGACGCTCTGGGTGCACTGCGTGTCAAGATCGGCCATGAAAAAGGCTTTCTCAATGGCAAGGCCTGGGAGCCCTTGTGGGTCGTCGACTTCCCGATGTTCGAATACGACGAAGAAAACAAGCGCTGGTCGGCCTGCCACCACCCCTTCACCAGCCCGAAGGACGAGCATCTCGAACTGCTGGCCAACGATCCGGGCAAGTGCCTGGCCAAGGCCTACGACCTGGCGCTCAACGGCTGGGAACTCGGTGGCGGCTCGGTGCGTATCCACCGCGCCGAGATTCAGGAGCAGGTGTTCAAGGCACTCGGCATTGGCGAGGAAGAAGCCCGCATCAAATTCGGCTTCCTGCTCGACGCGCTCAAGTACGGCGCGCCCCCGCACGGCGGCCTGGCCTTCGGTCTCGACCGCATCGTTACCATGATGACCGGCGCCGAGTCGATCCGCGACGTGATCGCCTTCCCCAAAACACAGCGTGCCCAGTGCCTGCTCACCGACGCGCCAAGCGACGTGGACGAAAAGCAGTTGCGCGAACTGCATATCCGCCTGCGGCAAAAGGTTGAGGTGCAAGTTGAATCCAAGGTAGAAGCCGGCAAGGCATAAACCCTATGCTTCGGTTTACTGCATTCCTCCGGCTGGCGCTTTTCCTGGCGCTGGCCGGATTTTTTGGCATGGCTGGTACGGCGGCCAACACGGCGCAGGCACGCGAGGCCTATTACGACAACCGCAGTATCGCGCTCGCCGATCTACCGCCAGAAGCGCAACACACCCTACGCCTGATCCAGCGTGGCGGACCGTTCCCTTACCCGCACAAGGACGGCAGCACTTTCGGCAATTTCGAAAAGCGCCTGCCGCTGCAAGCTCGCGGCTACTACCGCGAATACACCGTTCCAACCCCGGGCAGCCGCGATCGCGGCCCCCGACGCCTGATTGCCGGCAGCGGCCGAACGGGCAATGTCGCCACCTCCGGCGAGTACTACTACACCGGCGATCACTACCGCAGCTTCCGCCGGATACGCGAACCATGACCCAGCACCGCAACCCGCCACACGAGAAACAGGTGGCAAACATCAGCGCCGGCATCTTCAGACTGGCGCGCAAGGATCTGCCCGCGCTCCGTCAAGCTGCGGACGAGCTCAAGCAGGCCTTTTTCAGCGTTGATCTTGAGCAGGCCCACAATGTCCCGGGCTTCATCAATGCCTTGCAACGTGATCTTGAATTCCCTGACTGGTTTGGCGGCAATCTTGACGCGCTCCATGACTGCCTGACCGACTTCTCCTGGCACCCGGCGCCCGGCTACGTCATTACCCTCGCCGGGAGCGACAAGCTGAGCGCCAACCCGACCAGTTTTGCGGCATTCAACGAAGTCCTCGCCAGCGCTGTCGAGGCGTGGCAAACGAGGAACATTCCGTTCCGCATCTTCTATCTGCAGGACGACCCAGCCCCGGCCATCCGGCAAGATTTCTCTACCGGCAAGTCATGACTGGCGACAAACGGCCAGTCTCCGTACTGGTCGTTATCCACACGCCGGATCTTCACATCCTTCTCCTCGAACGTAGTTCGCACCCCGGCTATTGGCAATCAGTTACCGGCAGCCAGGAAAACGATGAAAGCCTGATTGATACCGCCGCGCGCGAAGTCGAGGAAGAAACGGGCATCGCCGCCAGCCAAAGCGCTTTCAGAGACTGGCAGATCACCAACACCTTCGAGATTTTCGCCGAATGGCGCCATCGCTATGCGCCCGGCGTCACCCAAAACACCGAACACGTTTTCTCACTCGAAGTCCCCGCACAGCAGCCGGTCACCATCGCCCCCGACGAGCATTTGAACTACCAGTGGCTGCCTTGGCGCGAAGCCGCCGAGAAATGCTTCTCCTGGACCAACCGCGACGCCATCCTCATGTTGCCCGAGAAAGTTGCTCGCTAACGCGCTTATCCAGGCACGCCGGGCAATAGCAACTGCCGCCGGCTTCCGCCGCGAAATAAACGGCCGGTTTTTCCATGCACCAGCAGGTCGCCAGCCCGGCCACCGCCCCGCAGACAAAAGAGGCACCGCAGCCGGCACACACACTGGGCGTTACTTTTTCTTCAAGCGCCATGATTATTCCCGTTATTTTTTCGCCAGCATACCGCCTGAAAGCCGCTCCAGCTGGCGTTCTACAGACCGGTAAGCCGGATAGCCATTAAATACGCCGACCTTCAGATACATATCATGAAGATCGTTTATCCATGCGGGTTTAGGCGACATGAGTAAATGAGAAGGCAAAATTTCTAAATCACTCTAGCATCACGCGAGGTGTCTGATCGAAAACGGAATGCCTTCCAGAACGTAGCTGATTTCTCCTTTTGGTTTCCCCTTCCATACGGCAAGTGGATCAATCTCTACGCAGCGACACGCTTTACAAGAGAGTCTCACGGCAACTGATCCTTCACCGTACTCGGCAATAGGCTTGCCTGACCGAGTCCAAGAATAATTTCACGCACTGCCTTCCGTTGCACTGCCGGCAGGCTGAGGTACGCCTCAATTACATCGCGTTCCTGAGAGCTGATCGCCGCCTCCCAACGGGCACGGCGAGTTTCAATCGTCTGGTAAATTTCCGTTCCATAGCGTAATTGGTGTGGAGATACCTGCAACCACTCGGCCAGCACCAGCAGTTTATCCTCGCGGGGAATGGTTTCACCAAGCAACCAACGCCTGACGCCATGCCCATGCAGCGTCACCGGTTTCCCCCAGCAGCGTAGGTTGTACTCCCTTTCCAGCACTGCGGGCTTGGGTTGATACCCAGCACGCGCCATCGCCTCGCGTAACCGATTAGCAAACTTTGTTTTGACGTTTTCCATGCCCGAAAGCTACGTGGAGCGCCAAACCGAAGCGTAACCGGTTATTATTTACGGTTACGCATTTAACGTAACAATCACTCAACTACCATGACTACACATTCTCATCGTCAGCGCATCGAAACCCAGTTTGTGCAGCTTATGGCCGAACTATTCCAACTGGACGACTCTGAAGCGTTGGATTTTGGGCTGTACCGGGTTATTCGCCATCACAACCGGGAGGTGCGCGCGTTTCTTGGTGAAATTGTCAGCACCGGGAAAGAATCCCGTACCTTGCAGGGTGGGCAACTGGGGCAATTGCTCGACGAAGCATTCAGCAAGGCCGACCACGAGACCACCGCCGTCGACCGGGCAACTCTCACCAGAATTGAGGCCGATCTTGGATTAAAACCCGGCATGACCGAAGCGCAACGCGAGAGCCAGCTTGCCGCTGCATCAGCCATCCCGGCCAATAAAGCCCAGGTCGACGAATACCGGGCGCTGAAAGACGCGCTCGACGGCAGCACTACGGCCGACCACGACCGCGCCGAAGTCTTGAACCGCCTGTATCAATTCTTTAGCCGCCACTACCAGGACGGTGATTTCATTGTCGAGCGACGTTACGGCAAGGGCGGATCACGCTACATCCGCTCCACTGGTGAAGACACTGAATTCCACTGGGCAACCGAGGACATGTACTACATCAAGTCCGGCGACATTTTTACGGACTACCCGGTACGACTCGCCAACGGGCAGCGCATTACCTTCACTGTCGATGCCGATAGCCTGCAAACCACACGTGCCGCGCTCAAACCCAACGAAAAAGCGCATTACGAATTTGCCAGCATTGAATCAGCCAACAAGCCGTTTAGCGTCTGCCTCAAGTACCTCAAGGGCCCGCAGAACGACAAGCAGCGTGAAGAGATCGTCACCCGCATTCATACCCAGACCGGTGGCGATCCAGCTGACATCAAGCGGTGGCTCAGTCGCTACATCACTCGTAACCAGAGTGATTTTTTCATCCACAAGCGGTTGCGTGAGGCGCTATCCGAAGACCTGGATATTTTCATCAAAACCGAGGTTCTGGATACCGAGCAATTACTGGTTGATAAAAACCTATCAAGCCGCGTCATCAATGTCGGCCGCATCGTGCGCAGCATCGGACTCAAAATCATCGACTTTCTCGCCGCCCTTGAAGACTTCCAGAAATCGCTGTGGGAAAAGAAAAAACTGGTTTTCGAGACACGCTACGTCATTACCCTCGACCGACTGCAACGCCACTGCCCAGAATGGCTGGAGCAGCATAGTGAACAGATTGTGACCGTTCAGCGCACCGAATGGCTGGCGCTCGGCTTGGGCGAATATGCCACAGCAGCAGACTGCCGTAAGGAAACGCCAGGCGACCTGGCGACGCCCGCAGCAACTCGTTACCTGCCGTTGCCGGCGGATACCGGCAATTTCGACACTGACTTCAAATGGGCCATGCTGGGAGCGGTGACTGCAAGCATCGGCCTTGATGAGGCTTTGGATGGCGTGGCGATTCAGTCGGATAACTGGCAGGCGCTGAATACCTTGCAGACGAAATACCGCGAGCAAGCGAAGTGCATCTACATTGACCCGCCCTACAACACAGATGCTGGTCCGATTGACTACAAGAACGGCTACAGAAGTGCCTCATGGATGGCATTGATGGATGACAGACTGAAGCTTGGCCGTCGCTTGATGAGAGATGATGGCGTGCTTTGTTGCACGATTGACGATTACGAACAGAAGCCTCTTGGGATGTTGTTGGAACGTATATTTGGTGAGAACTCAATTGCTGGGGTGGTTTCTATCCGTATCAATCCATCGGGGCGGCCAAAGCCAAGTGGTTTTGCCGTGTCACACGAGTATGGGTTCTTTGTTCAGAACTCAACCACTAGTGCACTTGATCGGCTAGATCGTACTAATGCGCAAATGAAGCGCTACAAGGAAATAGACAACGATGGTTCCTACATGTGGGAGTTGTTCAGAAAGAGGGGGTCGAATTCTGAGCGGTCCGCTCGCAGAACTCTTCACTACCCTCTGTATGTCAGTGAGAGTGGTATTCGGGTTCCGCACATTGTATGGAACGAATTAGCTCGAAACTGGACTGCCACGGAAGTTCCGAAATCTGGAGAAACACTCGTATTTCCAATTGACGATAACCAGATAGAACGAACTTGGCGTTACAAGCATGACGAGGTGAACGCGAAGCCCAACAATTTCAGAGCGACCAAAGACAGTTCTGGTATTTGGGCAATCTATTACAAATATCGCCCTTCCAACACAGGAGTACTCCCTACAACTATGTGGATAGACTCCAAATTTTCGGCAACTGAGCACGGTACAGGAGTGCTCAAAAAACTGTTCAAGCAGCACGATGCTTTTTCCTACCCAAAATCAGTGTTTGCCGTAGAGGAATCTCTCAAGGTCTCTGGGGCGACTGAAGACAATGCATTGGTAATCGACTTCTTTGCCGGATCGGGAACAACAGCACACGCAGTGCTGCAAATGAATGCGAACTCAGACACCAACACGCGCTTTCTTGTTGTCGAGGTAAACAAATATTTTGAGGCTGTCACACTTCCGCGCATCAAAAAAGTTGCTGCCTCTCTGGATTGGGAAGGCGGCAGCGCGCAGGCCATAACCGGACGAGGCGCATTTGTCCGCGTGCAATCCTTGGAGCAATACGACGACACTCTGGAAAATCTGGCCATTGAGACAAAGACCGGTGATTCCGGTGATCTACTCAGCGAGAACCAATCCCTCGCCCTGCGTTATCGCCTCGACCAGGCTAGCCGTTCTTTATTCTGCGCGGTGGAGCATTTCAGTTCCCCTTTCGGACGCCAGTTAAAACGTGTCGAAGGTGGCGGCGATGCGCCGTTCCGCGATGTCGATTTAGTGGAGAGCCTGGCCTATCTGCTCGGCCTCGACATTGCGCGCCTGTTCCGGGAAACCGAGGGCGTGGTGATGACCGGCACCAACCGCCGGGGCGAATCGGTGGCGGTCTTTTTCCGCGATAGTGGACTGGCTAGTTCGGCAGCCTGGGTCGAACAACAACTTGCGGCACATCCGGCTGACCGGGTGTTCGTCAACGCCCCGGCTGACTTGTCCTTCCCTGGTTGCGAGCAACTGGAAGCTATCGAAACCGCCTTTGCCTTGCAGTTCGGGAGAGTTTGATGGCGCTGGTCAAACGTTCCGGCCACGCCAAGCTGAAGGCGGCGCTGGTGTTGCGCGATGCGCTGCTGGCTGAATTGGGTTTGATGCAGCTTGCCGCGATGCAGCAGTTGCGTAATGTGGAAGAGAACATTGGCGCAGAGCCGGGGCTGGCTGAAGGAAAGTATCTGGATGCGCTGTTGTCGGTGTGCAAGGGAAGCAGTGACCATCTGATCACACTGGATGGCAATGTCCGCGCCGCCTGTCTGAAAGCGGGGTTGTCGCCACGGTACGCGCAATATCTGGCCTTGGTTCTCTTCGCGCATTGGGTGACGGCGCAGCAGGATGATCCCGCCGCATTCCTGATTCGCTTAAACGAGTACCTGACCCAGCACCAGCCGAAAGATGCGGATTTCGTCATCCAGCCCTTCTCAGAGGCTGACCTGCAACTGGCCGCATTCTGGATGGCCACTGCCGCCGGCAAAACGCATGTGCTGCATGCCTGTCTGGCGCTGCTGGAAAAGCTACGTCCCTGGAACAGCATCCTGATCATTACTCCGTCGGAATCACTTACCCGGCAACATGCAGAAAAACTGCGGGCACTGGCGGCCTGGGATGTTTTTGCCTATCCGATGGATGGTGATGCCTCGGCACTTGGCCGATTGCCGCCGGATACAGTCATCGTGCTCGATATTAATAAACTGGCGGTTGAGAAAAAGGGTGATGGCCTTACGGTGCCAACCCATGTTTTCAAGGATGGCTGCAATCTTGTTTTCGTGGATGAAGGCCATAAAGGACTTAAAACCGAGGACAGCACCTGGAAAGCCTTGCAGGCCGACCTGGCCGGCATCGATGCCACCGAGACAGCGCATCGCGGATTGTTGATCGAGTTCTCCGCAACCTTCGGTCAGGTGGCTGAAGGCGAGCATGCTTTTGGGCGTTACGCCAAAGCAGTGATTTTCGATTACGCCTACGACCGCTTTCATCAAGACCGTTACGGCAAGGATTTCTGGCATCTGCGCCTGCAAGGCAAGGAGGACACCAGCGCCATCCTCCAGCAGCAAACATTGACCGCAGCCTTACTTGCTTTCTGGCATCAACGAATCACCTTTGCCAGCAGTGAAGCGCGGGAGGCCGTTTCATATGCGGGCTTGCAGGTCGCTGCACCCTTGTGGGTTCTGCTCGGGTTATCGGTTATTGGCGGCAGTTCGGCCAAGAAGGATGTGGAACAAACATCCGACGTCGTTGATGTTCTGCGCTTCCTGCACATCACGCTCACCCGTCCAAACGAATTGCGAAACAGTCTTGATCAGTTACTCGGGACGGCTGGCATTCTGCTGGATATTCTACCTGGCGAGGTGCGCGCCATTGCCAGCGCCCTGCCGCGAGAGGCGTTGGTCAAGCGCGTTCTGACGGATGTTTTCGGTTGGCACGCCGGGGACAAAGCAGTTTTCCGCATCATCCGCTCGGCATCGGGCGAATTGGGGCTGGGGCTTTTGCGCGGCGATAGCTGCCATTATTTTGGCGTCGTCAATGTCGGCGATGCGAGCGGCCTGAAGAAAAAAATGGAAGAAAATGGCCTGGCCGTGGAAGAGGATGCGATGTCGTCATCGCTCTTTGCCGCGCTGGATGCAGCGGGGAGCAAGGTGAACGTGCTCATTGGCTCACGACGCTTCGCAGAGGGCTGGGATAACTATCGTGCGTCATCGTTAACACTGCTGCGACTTGGTCAGGGTGAAGGCTCGCTGATCATCCAGATGTTTGGCCGGGTGGTGCGCTTTGCTGGCGTCAAAGGCGACGGCAAACGGATGGAAAGCCCACCCAAGGCCATCGTGCCGCTACAAACGGCTTATATTTATGGCCTGAAATCCGGCTATCTCGATACCTTCTTGCAAGGCTTGTCGGACAACGGTGTCAGTAAGCTTACGCGCACCATGGGAAAGATAAAGCCGCTTGATCCCTTCCCGCCATTGTTGCAGACGGTGATTGCTGAAACGCCGCAAGCGCGCGATTTTTCAGTGAGTGCAATGGGCGGTGGATGGCTGAAGGCGGCCAACCCGATTCGAATTTCGCTCGCGGCATCAGTGGCGTCGTCCCAGTTGAAAGCGGGTGATGTCAGTCATTTGAAGGACGAAGTCGGTAGTGATTTGACCGAAGATTTCAAGAAGCGCCTCGCTCTGATTGACGTTGATGCCTTATATCGCCATCTGGTCGATTTTCGGCGCCAACAGGCGCATTGGTGGAACTTCAGATTTGATCGCGCGGGCATCGCCGCCGCACTGCATAGCGATCGGTATGTGATTTTTGGGCTACCCGGCGTGTTGGCCATAGCCCGCAAGGATGATATTGATCGTATCAACCGCATGGCAGGCACGATTGTCCGCCGCTTGTTCGAGAGTGCCTACCGCAAGCAGGAAAGCCGGCATTGCCGTTACCAGCGAAAAGCAGCCGCACCGTTGAATCTCGAATACGATTATTACAAGGAAATCGCCCATGGCGAATAAGCCGAAGCTCCCTGTTCAGAATGGGCTATTCGAGGGCGGCATTACCTGCCCGGACGTGCAGAATCTTCCGTGGATTATCGACCATCGTGGCATAGACACTGTCGAGGTGCGCGTACCAGGAAGTGTTTTTCAACCCGTGCTGCTAAAGCCACATCAGCAGAATATTGAGGTCGGCCCCGGCAAGCTTGATGCACATGAAGAGCAGTTTGTCCGCGACCTGGTGAATTACCTCTATCCGCATGGCGGTCAACCCTGGAGCGAGCAGACACCGCTCAAATGGGGCGACAGTGAAATCTGGCTCAAGCGCAACATTGAAAAGCGCAAGGACTCGTTTTGCCTGAGAGTAGATGACTCGGATTGGTTTTACCCGGATTTCATCTTGTGGATTCTCGATCACAAAACCAAAACCCAAACCTTTGGCTTCGTCGATCCCAAAGGAATGATCATCGGCGCGGGTAAGGGTTGGGCGGATTACAAGATTGTGTGCACGCTGTACATGCCGCATGTACTTGAACGGCAATTGGCAGAAAGCAATCAGCAAGTTGAATACCAAGGCGAGACTTGGAAGTTCCGGGTACGAGGGGCGCTGGTTTCAACCGCGCCGTTTGCAAGCCTTGTAGCGCAAGGGAAATTCCGTGTCCTTGACAACAGCGACACGATGGTCGCGCCGACTCAAGAGGAATTCAGGCGGGGGCGAATCGCATTTCAGAAGCAGGGAGATACGTCCTACATCAAAGATACGCTCGATTTGCTGACCACAGATTCGGTGCTTGATGATTTGCTTGCCAGAACGGCCTTACTCTTTGATAGAAACCACACCTATTTCACACCACAAAGCGAATCGGACTACGACTTGCTAATCCGCAAGGATAATTTACGCGACACGGATTCAGAGTCGGCCTTTGTGCAGAATATCGTTGAGGCCTATCTCAAGCAGAAAGACGCCTCCGCCGCGAACGCGATCATTTCGAAAAGGTGCCGCCAGCAGCTTGTGCATTATGCAAAAGAAGGTGGAATACTCGGCTTCGGTGCGGAAAAAGCACACGAATTGCGAGACCACCCAACCCCGGCCGAGGAATTGTGGAAGCGGAAAGAAAATCAGCCACAGAAATGAAATAACGTAACGACGCAGCCCACTCCCGACAAGAGTAGAGCTCCGGCAATGCGGCGCAAAGAAGAGATTTTGCGCACTAATTCGGCAAGTGCATCAATCTCTGCGAAGCGGTAGCACTTACCAGTATCAAATTTTCCATAATTAAACCGGGCTTGGCGCATTGAAGCATCTCCACCTCGGCAAGCCGCGTGGAATGGCGTTCTACCAAAGTACATGCCGAAGAGCGCCTGTTTACGCTACTCTCCAGGCACATAGCCTGTAGGTCGGGTTAGCCCGAAGGGCGTAACCCGACATCAGCGCAGGCCAATCGATCCGGCAATTGTCGGGTTACGCTGCGCTAACCCGACCTACAGGGTGTCTTACGAACCATGCCAACTCTCCATCTTTTTATTTGCCACCGTGCCGGGTAGAATCAGCCACCCATTTCAAGGACCCCGACCATGAACCTCCCGCAATCCTCCCCGCCCCAGGAAGCCACCATCCTTGCCGAAGCGCTGCCTTATATCAAACGCTTCCACGGCAAGACCATCGTCGTCAAATTCGGCGGCAACGCCATGATCGACGAGAAACTGAAGCAGTGTTTTGCGCGTGACGTGGTGCTGCTGAAACTGGTCGGCATGAACGTCGTTGTTGTTCATGGCGGCGGCCCGCAGATCGAGAATCTGCTGACGCGGGTCGGCAAGAAGGGTGAGTTCATCCAGGGCATGCGCGTTACCGATGCCGAGACGATGGAAATCGTCGAAATGGTCCTCGGCGGACAGGTCAACAAGGATGTGGTCAACCTGATCAATCAGGCGGGCGGCAAGGCGGTCGGTCTGACCGGCAAGGACAGCAACCTGATCCGCGCCAAAAAGCTCCTGCTGCAAAACAAGGAGAATGAGGCTGATCCGATCGATATCGGCATGGTCGGCGATATTACGCAAATCGACCCGTTACTGATCAGCCATCTTGAAGCCGGCGGATTCATTCCGGTGATCGCACCGATTGGCGTCGGCGAAAACGGCGAAACCTACAACATCAACGCCGATGTGGTTGCCGGCAAGATCGCCGAAATCCTCAAGGCGGAAAAACTGGTGCTGCTGACCAATACCCCGGGCGTGCTCGACAAGGAAGGGAATCTGGTGACCGATGTCACCCCCAGGCAGATCGACGAAATGGTCGCCGACGGTACGCTGTTCGGCGGCATGTTGCCGAAAATAAGCTCGGCACTCGATGCCGCACGCAGTGGCGTCAAGAGCGTGCACATCATCGACGGTCGCGTCGAACACGCACTGCTGCTGGAAATCCTGACCAGCCACGGTGTCGGCACCATGATCAAGAATCGTTAAGTGCAGCGCACCTGGCTTTTCGATCTCGACAACACGCTGCACAACGCCACTCCGCACATCTTTCCGCACATCAACCGCTCGATGACGGCCTACATCTGCGAGCATCTGAACGTGGATGAAACCGAGGCGGCACGCCTGCGGCAGGATTACTGGCAACGCTATGGCGCCACCCTGCTCGGGCTGATGCGCCACCACGGCACCGACCCGCACCACTTTCTGCACCATACGCACCAGTTTCCCGATCTTGAGCGCTCGGTCATTGCCGAGCGCGGGCTGAAGGCCATGCTGCGCCGGTTGCCGGGGCGCAAGATCATTTTCTCCAACGCGCCGCTGAAATACACCGAGTCGGTATTGGCGATTACCGGCATCCGCAGCTGCTTTGACACTGTCTATACGGTCGAGCGATTGCGCTTTCAGCCGAAGCCGGCAATCGCTGGCTTTCTTCGCCTGCTGCACGACGAACGGCTTGACCCGCGTTCCTGCATCATGGTCGAAGATACGCTACCCAATCTGAAGACCGCCAAACGGCTGGGTATGAAAACCGTGTGGGTGAGCGCTAGCACCCGGCGTCCGCCTTATGCCGACGTGCGGGTCGCTTCGGTTCTCGACCTGCCGAAACGGCTTGGGCGGCTATAATCCGGCCTGTCGAACAATCGACTCAGGGACGAGACCATGACCAAGCCGGGCGAAAAAAAGCTGCAAATCCTGCAAACGCTGGCCGGGATGCTGGAAAACCCGAAAGCGGAAAAAATCACCACCGCCGCCCTCGCCGCCCGGCTCGAATGTTCTGAAGCCGCGCTCTATCGCCACTTCGCCAGCAAGGCGCAGATGTTCGAGGGGCTGATCGAATTCATCGAAAGCAGCCTGTTCGGCGTCATCAACCAGATTTCCGCCGAGGAAGGGCAAGGCCTGCAACAGGTCGAGCACATCCTCTCCCTGCTGCTCAACTTCGCCCAGCGCAATCCCGGAATGACCAGGGTGCTGACCGGCGACGCGCTGGTGCACGAAAACGAGCGTTTGCAGGCGCGCATCAACCAGTTGCACGACAAGATCGAGGCCGCGCTCAAGCAGGCGCTGCGCGTTGCCGCAACGCAGGAACAGATTTCCGCCGACGCTGATTTTGGCGCGCTGGCCAACATCCTGCTCTGCTACGTCATCGGCCGCTGGCAGCAGTTCACCAAGAGCGGCTTTACGCGTGAGCCGATGACTCACTGGGCGCAGCAGTGGCCGATGCTCTGCTTCACCTGCCTGAGCCAGCGCAGCGCATGAGTGGCGGCGCCGCCATCCCTTCCACCAGCTCACGGCTGGCTTCGATCGACGCGCTGAAGGCCGTTGCCTCGCAACTGATCGTATTGCACCATCTGGCCTTTTACGGCCCGATGTCGGATTACGCCCAGTCCATCGCTCCGGAGCTGATCTCCTGGCTCTCGCAACATGCGCGGATCGCCGTCCAGGTCTTCCTTGTGCTGGGCGGCTTTCTCGCGGCACAGGCGCTCGCACGCCACGGCCGGCTGCTGGAAAAACCAGTGCACACGCTGCTCTGGCGGCGTTACCTCAAGCTCGTTTTGCCCTTCCTCGGTGCGCTGTTGCTGGCCATCCTCGGCGCCGCCATCGCCCGCAGCCTGGTCACGCACGACTCGATCCCCGAGGCGCCGACGCTGGCGCAATTCATCGCGCACGTTTTCCTGCTGCAGAACGTTCTTGGATTTGACGGAATTTCCGCCGGCGTCTGGTACGTCGCCATCGACTTCCAGCTCTACGCCCTGCTGCTCGCCGCACTCTGGCTCTCGCGCCACGCAGGAGAGCACGCACCGGTAGCCGGACGCCTGCTCGTCGTCGGACTGTCACTGGCTTCGCTCTATTACTTCAACCGCGACGCCTCGTGGGATAACTGGGCCATCTACTTCTTCGGCGCCTACGGGCTTGGCGCCATCACCTACTGGACTGTCCACCGCGACGAGGCGCCGCTCTGGCTGGGCCTGCTCGTGGCATTGGTGATTGCCGCGCTGCTGATCGACTATCGCTCGCGCATCGCGGTCGCGCTGCTGGTGGCGATTCCCCTGGGCGTTGCCCGTTACGCCGGAATCATCGAAAACTGGCCGAAATCAAAAATCATCGCCTGGCTCGGGCAGATTTCGTTCTCCATTTTCCTCGTACATTTCCCGATCTGCCTGGTGATCAACGCACTGTTCGAGCGCTTCATGCCGCACACGCCTGCCATTCAGTTTCTCGGCATGTTCGTCGCGTGGGCCGCCAGCATCGGCGGCGGCGAGCTCTTCTACCAGCAGGTTGAGTGCCGCGCGCAGCGGTTGCTGGCGAGGTAGGCGCGCAAATTCGCTACGCGCCGCTGCCTCAGTTATTCGGCACCAGCTCGACGCGACGGTTCCTGGCCTTGCCTTCCTCGCTGGTGCCCGTCTTTCCTGCCTCAAACCCTCCGCAGCTTCGCGCCCGCCGCAGCCAGCGTCGCTTCCTGCTTGGCGAAGCAGAAGCGCACCACGCGGTCATCCCGCCCGTCCTGGTAAAACACGGAGACCGGAATAACCGCCACGCCCACTTCGCGCGTCAGCCACTGGGCAAACTCGCGGTCGGGCCGGTCCGAGATTTTGTCATAACGCGCCAGTTGAAAGTAGGTTCCGCGACAGGGCAAAAGCTCGAATCGGGAACCGCGCAACTGATCGCGGAAAAAGTCCCGCTTCTTCTCGTAGAACGAGGCCAGACCCAAGTGGCGCGAGGCATCGCGCATGTAATCGGCGATCCCGATCTGGCACGGCGTATTGACCGTAAACACGTTGAACTGATGCACCTTGCGAAACTCGGTCATCAGATCCGCCGCGCCAAACACATAGCCGATCTTCCATCCGGTGATATGGTAAGTCTTGCCAAACGAGGAAACGACGAGGCTGCGTGATGCGAGTTCCGGAATGCTTGCCACGCTGGCATGCCGCTCACCGTCAAACACGATGTGCTCGTACACCTCGTCGGACAGCACCACAATGTCGGTATCACGCGTCAGTTCGACCAGCGCCGCCAGATCCTCGGCATCGAGCAGGCTGCCGGTCGGGTTGTGCGGCGAGTTGATGATGATCATGCGCGTGCGCGGCGAAATCAGCGAGCGCACCCGACTCCAGTCCGGCTTGTAATCCGGGAATCCGAGCTGGGCATAAACCGCTTTTCCGCCCACCGTTTCAATCGCCGGCACATAGCTATCGTAGACCGGTTCGAAAACAATGACCTCGTCGCCGCCGCGCACAAAGGCGGCAATCGCGGTGAAGATGGCCTGCGTTGCGCCGGCGGTGACGGTGATTTCCTGATCGCTGTCATAGCGCACGCCATACAGCGCTTCAATCTTGTCGGCGATGGCCGTGCGCAGTTCCGGCATGCCGGCCATCGGAGGATACTGGTTACGGCCATCGCGCATGGCGCGCAACGTCGCCTCGAACAGTGCCGGATCGGCCTGAAAATCGGGAAAACCCTGCGACAAATTTATCGCGCCACAATCGGCAGCGAGTTTGGACATCACGGTGAAGATCGTCACACCAATATTCGGCAGTTTTGAATCGGTCGTAAGCTTATGATTGTTTTTCATATTTCCATACTCAAAGCACCAGAAGATGCGGAAGTCGACAAGTGTTCCTGACCTTACTTCAAAAAAAATTATCGAAGGACATTGTCTCAACTCGGCCGAAGAAGTGGAAGTTGCTTTCGCAAAAGAATTGCCATTGCGATAAATGACTCAGTGCGCAAATTCAGCCGATATCCTCGTTAGGGTGCATCATCAGCCGACATCTTTTTGTCAGATTCGAATTATCCAATTGCCGTCACGACTTTTTCCCCGACATCGGTGTTTGCGGATAAGTCACCGATCGATACGGTTTTGTTGGCCGCGAGACCGAAGCACGCTTTTTCGATCAGCGGCTTCATCTCTCGCCAGATTTGCGACTCCTCGGGCGGGCGATAATCCATTGCTGCCGTGGCAATGCGTTCGATAATTTGTTCAGGATGGTCAACGTAGCAATGAATCTTCCCGAACTCGATCAAATCCTGTGTGGCCGTCCAGAATTTTGATCCGTTAAGTTTTAAAGCCAAGGGGTCATTCGGAATGTAGACAGTCGTGTTTACTATGTCATAAATCGGAGAAAGTCTGACGTCGTTGGTCGTTGGGTCGGTATAAAGCAAGCCGAAATTCTTGAGGTGCGCGTCGCCGTTGCGCAGCAGTACCGATAGGGCCACAGTGGAGAACAATTGCTCAAGAGACTGAGTCTTAAGTTCTCCATTTGTATAAGCGCCGACAGCCTTTGCGAGCAATTCATAACTGCCTGCGTATTTGTCCTGCTTGTCCATCAAAGACGTCATGTCTTCGAATCCGAGATAGCCCTTTTCGCCGAGGTCGAAGCGAGCGACGATGAATAGTTTTTTATCGTCGGAAAGCCAAAACTTCGGGACGTTCAAGCCAGCGCTTTTCGCAATTGACATGCAAAAGTATTCGTTTTCCGCCAAATTGGGATAATCGTCCCCGCTAGATTTGACGATCACGCTTCGGTCTTTCATTGAAATCTTTTCAATGACATCGTTCGCGGTGTCAATATGAAGCGGAACCACTACTTTGGGTTGCACGCCGGAGATGCCAGAAGCCATTGCGTACTGGTTGGCGAGGTGCGAAAAGAGGTCTTCCGTCCCCTTCCACGTCAGGAGTGAATTCAGGTGCTCGCCGGGAATCTTCGGGCTGCCGTCGTCTGTTTCCTGAAGCGTCCGGACACGACCGATCACGTCGCGACCAGTAATGGCGAGAAGCGTCATGTCGTCCATTTTTGTCACCTTGGCAAATCGCTCTTTTATCCAGTCGAGCAAGAAGCCTTCGGGAAGGTTTTGACGAAAGACCCCCGGCAAAATGTTGGTGGTGTAGCTTTTTGAACGAAGGGGCATTGCAAGTGCTATTTCGCAAGCGGGTTCCGCTGTGCGGTAGTTGAAGACGAATTGGCTTTCGCGGATAAGCTCGCCGGAAAAGCCTTGGGTCGTAACGACCTTGAGTTTATTGATCTTTTCCATGGATTATTCATCGTCCTTAAAAAGCTCACCAAGGTCTTCAAGGGTTGGGCGACCGCGACCGGGGCGAATGATCAATTCGAGATCGAGCGCGTCGCACAATCGCAACAGTCGGCGCAATCCAATATCGTGAGCATCATTTTCGAGGCGCGATATCATCTCGCGACTGAGCTTTGCCGATTTCGCAACTTTCTCTTGAGTTGCCCCGCGCTCTTTTCGACGACTAATGAGGACGTCTCTAATTTGTGCAATATTCATGTGATGAATTTAGCACATTAATTCATGCAATGTTAATTATGTGATAATTACGTCACATGAATCTCGTCAATAACCAAGCTTCTGCAATTGACAAAATAGGCAAGGGACCGCTATAGATATCCCTTGTCCTGTCAGCGCGCGTTGAAAAGTGACCAGTTGTACGCGTTGAATTTTGACTAGGGGCGATAGCCGCCTGTCATTGGCTTGGCTGTGGATATGTGTAGCCAAAACGTAGCCGTGTTGAGCCATTTTTTCTGTGCGATCCGATCCTTTATTCGCTACGGCGTAACGAATTCTCCGCTTAATCAGAGGCGTCCCTCGTAGTAGTCGGCACCGCCATCGGATACTGTGGCTGCCCGATCTAGCGCAGCACTTTCAGCCTCACGCAAGCAATCAAACTATTGACTTGGACCTGATTATCAAGATCATGGTACCCACCCAGGGAAGTTTGGAATCAATGGCGATAGAGGTATTGAGCATGGCGATCCGCATTGAATGCGATGGTAACAATGAGATGTGCAGTTTATGAGTACAACGATCGACAGACAAGCGAAACAGGAACAGTGGCAAATCGATTGATCGCCCCCTTGAACCCATGGCGTAAAAACCGGTTCCCCGCTGGGATGCAAAAACTCCCGGAAATTACTCCCGCATCAACCTGCCTGAGCATCATGAGCAATTCATACACCGACGAAGATCTGGAACGTTGCACCCTGAGCGGGCGCCGCGAAATTCTTTTCCAACTGCGCAACCTGATCAGGCAGAGCGAACGAGTTTCCGTATCCTTCGACGAGGGCAGGCAAAGCTTTCTTACCGTGTTGATCGACTTTTCAGAAGACGATGGCTATCTCTACTTTGACATCGGTGGCAGCGAAGAGACCAACGTCGCCTTCCTGAAGGCAGAGCGCTGCTTGTTCGGCGGCATGGTTGAAGGCATTCGCATCCAGTTTTCCGCGAAACAGGCGCGAAAGACGACGTTCAAAGGTGAACAGGTATTTGCCGTCGCCTTGCCGAACAGTCTCCTCCGGTTACAGCGTCGAGAGGCCTTTCGCCTTCAGTTACCCACAAGCAAGCCCTATATCTGCCGGATCCGGAGAGGCTCTCCTGAAGAAATCGCCCTGCCTCTGTATGACATTTCAGTCGGCGGGGTCGGCATCCAGGCATCGGAACAACTTTCGTTCGAACCTTTGGAGAAACTCGAGAACTGCTGGATTGACCTGCGGGATTCCGGGGTACTTCCCGTAACCCTTGAGGTTCGCTACCTATTGGCCAAGGAAAGCCGCACGAGGAAAGCATTCTTTCATTTGGGCTGCCGGTTTCTCAAGTTGTCGCCACTCAACGAAACGCTTATCCAACGCTTCATGGCCCGCATTGAAGCCGAGCGCCGTACTCTGTCTGCCGGTTAGCCCCAAAATCGCGGCGATACGTGGGGAATGCGCCGGCTGTTAAAATGCCGGGCATGAAAATCAATAACGTCCCCACCCGAACCTTGCGGCCAGCACCTGACAAACGCGCCGTAGATATCATCGACCAGACCGCGCTGCCCCACGAATTCCGCACCCGGCGCCTGGCCACACTGGATGATGCAGCACACGCCATCCGCGTCATGCAGGTGCGCGGTGCGCCGCTGATCGGCGTGACCGCCGCCTACGGACTGGCGCTGGCGCTCAAGCACCAGCCCGACGATGCGGCATTGGCCGCCGCTGTTTCCACGCTCGCCGCCACCCGACCGACCGCCGTCAATCTGCACTGGGCGCTGGCGCGCATGCAGGCCCATCTCACTCCGCTCCCCCCTACGGCGCGCGCCGAGGCGGCCTGGCAGGAGGCGGCCATGATTGCCGAGGAGGATGCTGAACAATGCCGCCGCATCGGTGAGCACGGACTGGAACTGCTGCTACCGTTGAAGGGGAAGCACCGCCGACTGGAGATCATGACCCACTGCAACGCAGGCTGGCTGGCCACCGTCGATTACGGCACAGCGCTGGCACCGGTCTATGCCGCCTTCGATTCAGGTATCGACATTCACGTCTGGGTTTCCGAAACCCGGCCGCGCAACCAAGGGCTGCTAACGGCCTGGGAACTAAAGCAGCATGGCGTTGCGCACACCCTATTCGCCGACAACGCCGCCGGCCTGCTGCTGGCGCAGAACAAAGTTGATGCGGTGATCGTCGGCGCCGACCGCATTGCCGCCAATGGCGATGTCGCCAACAAGGTCGGCACTTACCTCAAGGCGCTGGCCGCATGCGAAGCGGTCGTGCCTTTCTACGTCGCTGCACCACGCTCGACCATCGACTTCGATTGCCCAAGCGGTGCCGGGATTCCGATCGAGGAACGCAGCGGCGACGAACTGCGCGTGGCGTACGGCCGCGACGTCATGGGGCAGACCAGCGCATTGCGCCAGTTACCGGAGGATGAAGCGGTGGCCAACCCGGCTTTCGACGTTACGCCGGCTCGATTCGTCACGGCGATCATCACCGAGCGTGGCGCCTGCCCGGCGACGACTACAGGCCTGCGCGGACTTTACCCGGAACACTGCCATGACTGAACTGCGCCAGAAATTGATCGACACCGCCCGCCGCATGGCGGCATCAGGACTCAACAAGGGAACCGCCGGCAATCTCAGCGTGCGTGCCGAAGAGCGAGGTGAAGCAGGCAGCAACGAGAGTGGCTTCCTGATTACCCCTTCCGGCATGGCTTACGCGGCGCTGCAGCCTGAAGATATCGTCTTCATGCACCTTGACGGATCGTACACCGGCCGCCGCAAGCCTTCCTCCGAATGGCGATTTCATCGCGACCTCTACACCGCCCGCCCGGAGGCCGGAGCCGTGCTGCATGCGCACTCGCCCTTCGCCGTGAGCCTGGCCTGCCTGCGCCGCGACATCCCGCCCTTCCACTACATGATCGCCCGCTTCGGCGGCGACACGCTGCGTTGCTCAACCTACGCCACTTTCGGCACACAAGCGCTTTCCGACGCTGCGCTAAGCGCCATGGCAGGGCGCTGCGCCTGCCTGCTGGCCAATCACGGCATGCTTGTTTTTGGTCGTGACCTCGATCAGGCACTTGATCTTGGCATCGAACTCGAAGCGCTTTGCGAGCAATACTGGCGGGCCTGTTCCATCGGCGAACCAGTGCTGCTCGATGCGGACGAGATGGCCACGGTGCTGGAGAAGTTTGGCAGCTACGGGCAGCAATCTTGAGTGAAAGATACGTAGCTTTACAATCCTCTTTGATACGCCTAAAGTATGCGCATCAATTTACCACCAACGGAGGTTTCCATGCGTCGTCAACTAGCTGAAGAATCCCGTGCCACCTATTTCTCACTGGCACTGCTGAGTGAAGGCGGCAAAAAGAAAATGAGCCTCTCGATCAGTGAACCGCTTGCCGAAGCCGCACGCCAACTGAACATCAATCTATCCCGGGCAGCCGAAACAGGCATCCTGCAGGAGATCAAGCGCCGCCGTGACAGCGCCTGGCTGGAAAAAAACCACCTCGCTATCGCCGCCTACAACGAACGAGTTGAACGTGAAGGACTTTTCGGCGACGAGTATCGGGGTTTCTGATGCGGCATCACGTATACATTCTGAAGCAGTCAAAACATCGAGATCGCCCTTATGTCATCGACCTGCAAAATAACCTGCTCTCCGATCTGGGCACCCGTCTGGTCGCCCCGCTGCAACGACTTGCCAGTGTCAATGCGGGCGAGATCATTGATGAACTGATGCCGATCCTGACCATCGGCGGCGAAGATTTCGTTTTGTTGACTCAAGAAGCTGCCGCTTACCCCATCAAAGGGCTTGGTCACGCCGTTGCCGATCTTACTTCCCAAGCTTCCGTACTGACCAATGCACTCGACCGACTGGTCGGCTGAACGGCCCTGCATCGACAGCATGCCGACTTCACCGACTCCATGATCCGCATTACCGAACTCCGACTGCCGCTCGAACACCCGCCGGAAGCCCTGCAGACTGCGGCGGCAATGCGCCTGGGCATCCCTGAAAAGGCCATCCGCAGCCTTACCGTCTTCAAGCGCAGCCACGACGCGCGCAAGAAAAGTGCGCTGACTTTCATCTACACCGTCGACGTTGAAATCGATACCGAGACGGCGATACTCGATAAATTTGCCGACGATCCAAAGATCGGGCCGACGCCGGATACGAGTTACCACTTCGTCACGCAGGCACCGGCCCATCTCGCTGCACGGCCTGTGATCGTCGGCTTTGGTCCGGCTGGAATCTTCGCCGCACTGGTGCTGGCTCAAATGGGCTTTCGTCCGCTGGTTCTCGAGCGCGGCAAGGCGGTGCGTGAACGCACCAAAGATACGTGGGGACTGTGGCGCAAGAATGTGCTCGACCCGGAATCGAACGTGCAGTTCGGCGAAGGTGGCGCCGGCACCTTCTCCGATGGCAAGTTGTACAGCCAGGTCAAGGATCCGCGCCACCTCGGGCGCAAGGTGCTGACCGAATTCGTCAAGGCCGGTGCACCAGAGGAAATCCTCTACGTCGCCAAACCGCATATCGGCACCTTCCGCCTGGTCAGCATGGTTGAACACATGCGTCGCGAAATCGAGTCGCTCGGCGGCGAGATCCGCTTCCAGAGCCGTGTCACTGGCCTGCACATCGAACACGGCCAGGTGCGTGGCGTGCAGTTGGCGAGCGGCGAGGAAATCGAGGCCCGCCAGGTCGTTCTGGCGCTCGGCCACAGTGCGCGCGACACCTTCGAGATGCTGCACGCAACCGGCGTTTTCATGGAGGCCAAGCCCTTTTCGGTCGGCTTTCGCATCGAGCACCCGCAGTCGCTGATCGACCGCGCACGCCTCGGCGCCAACGCCGGCAACCCGCTGCTCGGCGCGGCCGACTACAAGCTGGTTCATCATGCGGCCAACGGTCGCTCGGTCTATAGCTTCTGCATGTGCCCCGGCGGTCAGGTGGTGGCTGCCACCTCTGAACTGAACTGTGTGGTGACCAATGGCATGAGCCAGTATTCACGTGCCGAACGTAACGCCAACGCCGGCATCGTCGTCGGCATCACCCCGGCAGATTATCCCGGCGGCGCTGTTGGCAACCCTCTGGCCGCATTGTCGGGTATCGCCCTGCAGCGCCAACTTGAAAGCCACGCCTTCAAACTGGGCGGCGGCAACTACGAAGCACCGGCCCAACTGGTCGGCGACTTCCTCGCTGGACGCCCGTCAACCCGGCTTGGATCGGTTATCCCTTCGTACCAGCCCGGCGTGCATCTGTCCGATCTCGCTACCGCGCTCCCAGACTACGCCATCGACGCCATACGCGAAGCGCTGCCGGCCTTTGGTCGCCAGATCAAGGGCTTCGACATGGCCGATGCGGTGCTCACCGGCGTCGAGACGCGCACCTCATCACCGCTGCGCATCACGCGCGGAGAGGATTGCCAAAGTCTGAACGTAAAGGGCCTGTACCCGGCCGGCGAAGGCGCCGGTTACGCCGGAGGCATCCTTTCGGCCGGCATCGACGGCATCAAGGTCGCCGAGGCGCTGGCGCTCAACGCTGAGTCAGCGATGCGTTGATAGAGCGCCGGTTCACACGAAAAATTTTGCTACCCCTCGAAAAAAGGAACCGTTGGCGGCTAGTACTGTCTCTGAACTGCAGCAACTGATGCTATTCAAGCAGACTCGTTTGCACCACCCATTCCCTGGAGATTTTGTTGTGAGCCCACCTGTCGACCTGATCAAAGCGATTCGCACGGGCCTTCTGACTGAAGTTGTTGCCGCGCTTGAAGCCGGCGCTCAAGTCGAATTGCTTGACGGCCCGGGTGACCCGGGCCTTCCGCTGGCAATGGCCTGTTTCATGGGCCACGCCGAAATTGTTCGCGAACTGGCTATCCGTGGTGCAAAAGTTAACATTGCCGACAATCGGGAACCGAAGTCACCCTTGTCGATGGCCATTCGTGGTGGCAAGACCGAGGTCGTCAAAGTGCTGATTGAACTCGGAGCCGAAGTTCCGTCCGGAGTACAAACCGGGCTGACCGACCAGGAGTTGATGCTGGCGCGAGGGAAAGCTCAGCATTTCGGTACCGGCACATCAGGAGCAAACCAGCCCGACTCGGACCTGCCTGTCATCGAAGAAATCCAGGTGCTTAGCTGTTATGGCACGGATACGGGCGTTCTTGACGCCGAGATGCGTCGGGCCATAGAGGAAATGAGCAAGAAATAATCATCCTGCTCGCATACTCACGGGCCGCGCCAACAAATGCATCAGGAAAGCTTGCTACTGCTGGTCAGCCGCACCATGCCCTACGGCAAGTACAAAGGCCGATTGATCGCGGATTTGCCCGGTCAGTACCTCAACTGGTTTGCCCGCGAGGGTTTTCCGCCCGGAGAGTTGGGCAAGCTACTGGCGCTGATGCACGAACTTGACCACAACGGCCTTTCATCCCTGCTTGACCCTTTGCGACCGCGGTAGCTGCTGCCCTTGACTTCGCCTGCCCCCTATTTCGGCGCAAGCTTATCCAGTGCCGACAACGGCACATCGCCCAATCGTTCGAACGGGACGTTGCCAGCACCTTCCAGTTCGACGCTTCCAGACACCCGGTAGCCAATCCGGTTACTCCCATCCTTTTGCGCTTCACGCAATGGCTTGAGAACGTTACCCAAGCGACTCACCGTTTTCACTTCGAGTACGGCCTCCCCCTGGCGCGGCACGATCACCGGTTTTTCGGAAGCCCCTTTGGCGAAGGGCCGGCCATTAAGCTCGACATCAACGTTCAGCGTATTGACCGGCAAATCGACGTCATTCGGATTCCGGATGCGAAGTTTCAGCACGAAATGCTGCTCAACCAGCCCCAGCCCGACGAGATCAATGCCCGCCAGACTGATCTCGGGTTTTTGTAATCGCGCCGTGCAGCCGGAGAGCAGGGCGGCAAGTAATACCGCCGCGCATCCGGCGCGAATCAGGTTCAGCCCCATCGGGCAGCCAATCCGCTCAGTCCGGGAAGCACCCGTCGCAAGTCCGGCATCAAGTTTCCCCGCCGGAAAGGCTTTCGAGCAGTTTGAGCATTGCAACAGAATCTTCCTCGCCCATGCCGCTGCCGACCATGGCATTGAACATTTGCGCTGCCGCTGAAGTCGCCGGCAAACAAAGGCCGAGTTCATGCGCACTCTGCATCACGATATTCATATCCTTCTGATGCATCCACGACTTGAAACCCGGCTTGAAGTTGCGGTCGAGCATTCGCTGGCCATGGTTCTCCAGGATTTTCGAATAGGCAAAGCCGCCGAGCAGCGCCTCGCGCACTTTGGCCGGATCCACGCCGTTCTTGCGGGCGAAGTTG
Source organism: Propionivibrio sp. (assembly GCF_049316945.1). GTDB lineage: Bacteria > Pseudomonadota > Gammaproteobacteria > Burkholderiales > Rhodocyclaceae > Propionivibrio. The sequence goes on from NZ_JBMOJE010000005.1 coordinate 43,722, forward strand.
AGCGCTTCGGCGACCGTCAGCACGCCGACGCCGGTGATTATCTGGTTGGCCGCCTTGGCCACCTGCCCGGCACCGGAATCACCGACATGAACGATGTTCTTGCCCATGCACGCGAACGCCGGCTTGACCTTTTCAAAAGCGGCAACGCTGCCACCGACCATGATCGACAGGTTGCCGGCAATGGCGCCGACTTCCCCGCCCGAAACTGGCGCATCGAGGAAGTCCACGCCCAGGGCCGCCAGATCGGCTGCAATCTGGCGCGCGGCTGCCGGCAGAATGGTGCTCATGTCGACGGCGACCAGCCCCACTTGCGCGGCCTTGCTGACACCCTTCTCGCCAAGCATCACCTCGCGCACGTCGGGTGCATCGGCGACCATCGAAATGGCCACCTCGACCGCCGCCGCCACCTCGGCCGGGCTGGCCGCGCCCTTGGCGCCGGCATCAAGCAACGGCTGCATCGACTCGGCGCGACGCGCCCAGACGGTGACTTCATGCCCGCCCTTTAACAGATTGAGCGCCATCGGGCGCCCCATGATGCCTAAACCGATGAATCCGACTTTCATTGCACTTCCTTATTGTCTGGCCTGATGAGCGAATCAGTTTAACAAGAAAAAGGCGCACCGAAGTGCGCCTGAAATACCGTTCAAGGAATGAGTTTCCTCAGTTCAGCGACCGCATGAAGTGCCGCCGTTCCCGCTGTCGCCCCGTTTCAAGCCCAGTTTGACCATGATCGACTCGGCCGGGCAAAAGCGGGTAAAGCCGCTCTGGAAAAGATTGGCGCCGACGAAGGCGGTGAACCACAGGAAGTTTTTCGAGACGAAGAGCGGACTGCCGTCGACGCCGAGGGCGAGCGAGATCAGGATGAACGCTCCGGCCATGATGCGGATGGCGCGGTCGGTGGTAAAAGTGCATGTCATGAGGTGTACTCCTTGTTGAAAGCGGCGTAATAAAGCACCGGGATAACCACCAGCGTAAGCACGGTGGATACGAAAATACCGAAGATCAGGCTGATCGCCAAGCCATTGAAAATCGGGTCGTCGAGAATGAACAGGGCACCAAGCATGGCGGCCAGACCGGTCAGTGCGATCGGCTTGGCGCGTACGGCAGAGGACTGGATGATGGCTTCGCTGAACGCCATTCCCTCGGCCACCTGCTGACGGATGAAATCGACCAGCAGGATCGAATTGCGCACAATGATGCCGGCCAGCGCGATCATGCCGATCATCGACGTCGCCGTGTATTGCGATCCGAGCAGCGCATGGGCGGGCATGACGCCGATGATGGTCAGCGGGATCGGCGCCATGATGATCAGCGGCACCAGATAGCTCTTGAAGTGCGCAACCACCAGCAGGTAGATGAGGATCAGGCCGACGCCGTAGGCGATGCCCATGTCGCGGAATGTTTCATACGTCACCTGCCACTCGCCATCCCACTTGAGACTGTAACCGGCGTAAGGGTCGACCGGCTGACGGATGAACCATTCGCCCAGCGTGCCGCCTTGGTCAAGCGACTTGCCGGCAATTTCACCCCGTGCATCGAACATCCCGTAGAGCGGCGAATCGAGCTTGCCGGCCATATCGCCATAAACATACACCACCGGCAGCAGATCCTTGTGGTAGATGGTCTTCTCACGTTCCATTTCGCGCACTTCGACCAGTTCTGAAACCGGCACCAGGGCGCCCGGGTTGTCGTTCATTCGTGAGCGCACTTTTAGCTTGAGAAGGGCGTCGAGCGAGCTTCGCTTCTCGGCCGGCAGCGTTACACGTACCGGCACTTCGAATTTCGACTCGGCGTTATGCACCGGCGTCACATCCTCGCCAGTCAGCCCCATGCGCACCACTTCGACGATATCGCTCTGTGCCACGCCAAGCAGCGCCGCCTTGCTTTGTAGCACATGCAGAACGGTCTTCTTGGCGTCGGCTTGCACCGAGTCGTCGATGGCTACCAGATCTGGGGTTTTCTCGAATACCGCACGTATCTGCTTGGCGACGGCGATCTGGCCCTTGTAGTCCGGCCCGTAAACCTCGGCGACGATCGGCGACATGACCGGCGGGCCGGGTGGCACTTCGACCACCTTGGCGTTGCCGCCGGCCTTGCGGCCAATGGCCTCGACGGCGTCGCGCACCGAACTGGCAATCTCGTGACTCTTGCGTGTGCGGTGTTTCTTGTCAGCCAGATTGACCTGAATGTCGCCCGACTCTTGGGCAGCGCGCAGATAGTACTGGCGCACCAGTCCGTTGAAATTGATCGGGCTGGCCGTGCCGGCATAGGCCTGGTAGTCGGTGACTTCCGGCACCTTGGCCACTTCGGCGCCAATCTCGCGCAACACCCGCGCCGTATCCTCCAGCGGCGTGCCGACCGGCATATCAAGGATGATCTGGAATTCGCTCTTGTTGTCGAACGGCAGCATCTTCAGCACGACCAACTTGACCACGGCGAGCGAAACCGAACCGAGAATCAGCAGGACGATGGCCAGCAGTAGCTTCTTGCGCGCGGCGCTGCCTTTTTCCTGATCGAGAAAAGGGGTGAGGACGCGACGGAAAAAAGAATCCACCGCAGAGGCGCGAAGGCGCAGAGGTGACGCAGAGGAAAGCTCTTCTGGTTCTGGCTCATTGCCCTTCTCTGCGTTTCCTCTGCGACTCTGCGGCTCTGCGGTATGTTCTGGATGCGACTTCATCAGCCGCGCCGCCAGCCAAGGCGTAACGACAAAAGCCACCGCCAGCGAAATAAGCATGCCCATCGACGAGTTGATCGGGATCGGGCTCATGTACGGCCCCATCAGGCCAGTGACAAAGGCCATCGGCAGCAGCGCAGCGATTACCGTGAAGGTAGCGAGGATGGTCGGCCCGCCGACCTCATCGACGGCCAGCGGAATGATTTCAAGCAGCGGCTTGCCCGGATACAGCGTCTGCCAGCGGTGAATGTTCTCGACCACCACAATCGCGTCGTCGACCAGAATGCCGATCGAGAAGATCAGCGCAAACAGCGACACGCGGTTGAGCGTAAACCCATACGCCCACGAGGCGAACAGCGTTGCGGCCAGCGTCAGCGTCACCGCCACGCCGACGATCAGCGCCTCGCGCTTGCCAAGGGCAAAAAAGACCAGCAAGACGACAAAAGCGGTGGCGAAGATCAGCTTGCCGATCAGTTTCTGCGCCTTGTCGGTCGCAGTTTCGCCGTAGTTGCGCGTAACCGTGACTTCGACGCCCTCGGGAATCACCGTGCCCTTGAGCGATTCGATACGGGCGATCACGCCATTGGCTACATCGGCGGCATTGACGCCCGGTTTCTTGGAAATCTGCATGGTGACGGCCGGAAACTCGCCGTCCTTGCTGCCAAACCAGACGTACTTGCCCGGCTGGTCCGGCCCGTCCTCGACCTTGGCCACATCGCCCATGAACACCGGCTTGCGATTTTTGGCATCGCCACGCACGGCCACCACCAGTTGCCGGACGTCGGCCGCCGATTCGAGATAGGTACCGGTCTGCACCAGCACCTCGCGGTTGCCGGCCACCAGGCTACCGGAGGATTGCAGGGCATTGCCAACCTTGAGCGCCGCCGAGAGATCCTGCGGCGTCACGCCAAAGGCGTTCATGCGCTCGCTGTCCATCACCACGCGGATCACATGATCCGGGCCACCCAGGGTTGATATGTCGCGCGTGCCCTTGATCCGTTTCAGCTCGATTTCGGCCGCACGCGCCACCTGCTGCAAGTCGAATGCCGAACGATTGACATCGGCCGTCCAGAAGGTCAGCGCGACGATCGGCACATCGTCGATTCCCTTCGGCTTGATGATCGGCTCGAGCACGCCCAGATTGGGCGGCAGCCAGTCGCTGTTGGAATGAACGGTATCGTAAAGGCGCAAAATCGCATCGTTGTACTTGATGCCGACATCGAACTGCACGGTGATGATCGCCATGCCGGGGCGCGAAACGGAATACACATGCTCGATGCCCGACATGCGCGAGAACACCTGCTCGGCCGGTGTCGCCACCAGGTTCTCGACATCCTTGGCCGACGCCCCCGGAAAGGGGACGATGACGTTGGCCATGGTGACATCGATCTGCGGTTCCTCTTCGCGCGGCGTAACGAGGGTGGCGAAGAGGCCCAGCAACAACGCGACCAGCGCCAGCAAAGGCGTCATCTGCGAGGACTGGAAGTAGCGGGCGATACGGCCGGAAATACCCATCGCTTATTTCCCGGCCGAGTTCAAAGACTTCGAAGACTGTGCTGACTTCAGGGCAATGCCGGCCTTCACCGGATCGAGCACGACACGCTCACCGGACGCCAAACCGGCCAGCACCTCGATCTCGCCACCGGCCGAGGTTTCGCCCAGGCGCAACTGGCGCAGCGACAATGCCCCCTGCTCGTTCTGCACATAAACCGCCGCCACTTCACCGCGGCGAACTACCGTAGCGGCCGGCACGGTCATGCGTTGCGCGCGGCCGACGACAAAATGCACGCGAGCAAACATGCCGGGGATCACATCCTTCATATCTGCCGGCAAACCCACGCGCACCTGCGAGACGTGCGTTGCCACATCAGCCGTCGGCAACAGCGTTACGGCCTTGGCATCGATCCATTTACCAAGCTCGGGAAACTCGACCCTGGCCTGCTTCACGGCGCGCATCTGCGGCAACTGGTACTGCGGAATGCTGGCCGTTACGCGCAAGCCGTCCGGATCGTAGATGGTCAGCAGCGGCCTGCCCGGCGCAGCCGTTTCCCCCTGTTCGATCAGGCGTTGAGCAACAACCCCTGAAATCGGCGCGGTCACCGTGGCATAGCCCAGACTGACGCTGGCCTGCCCATGTGCCGCCTGCGCCGCTTCGAAATCGGCCCTGGCCTTGTCCAGCGCCGCCGCACTGATGAAATTCTGCTGGCGCAGATTCTTCAAGCGCTCGTAATTGGCCCTGGCGTTGATGAATTGCGCCGAGGCGCCAGCGGCCACTTCGCTCGCTTCGCGCGCATCGATGCGCATCAGGAGTTCGCCCTTCTTCACCGTCTGCCCGGCGTCGACCCGCATCTCGGTCACGCGACCGGAAACCTGAGAGGTGAGCGTAGTCTGCGCCACCGCTTCGACGGTGGCCTCGACCGGCAAGGTCAAATCCACTGGATGGGGCTGCACCACTACTGTCGGCAAGGCTTGTGCCCACACAGGGAAGGTCGACACCAGCGCCAGCAGGAAAGAGAGCGTGCGCAAGTGGAAGGAGCGAGAATTTGTTTTCATGAACATTAGAATATTCTAATACGTAATTAAATGCAAGGTCCTGCACGCATACTCTAGCAAGGGCGTCGATCGGTCATCTACCCATGGCATGCCCTGAACACCGCATGGATATTGGTTTGCACGGCATCGTGCCTGAAGATGGCCGTCCTGCTTCCCTTGCAGAACAGCTAGCGCTGCGTAATCAGGATCAGAATCTTATTTGAACTCGCTCTGCTATGCTTGTGGCTGGGATGAGATTAGTCACGCTTTATTAATCTGAAAGGACGGCCAACATGCCACTCGTTTTAACTGAACAGCAGGATTCGACAGGCATCATCTTTCTGAATAACACGGAGAAGCGGAATGCCCTGAGTGAGGCGTTGATCGGAGAAATCATCGACGCACTGGATGGGTTCCGCGCCTTGAATATCCGTGCCGTGATTCTGCGCGCGGCCGCCGGTGTAAAAGTCTGGTCGGCGGGTCACGATATCGGCGAATTACCAAACAGCGGGCACGACCCTCTGGGCTGGAATGATCCCTTGCGCCATCTGGTGCGAGCGATCCAGGAGTTCCCCGCGCCGGTCATTGCGCTCATCGAGGGCGGTGTGTGGGGCGGCGGCTGCGAAGTGGCGATGGCTTGCGACATTCTGGTGGCAACGCCGGAGTCGACTTTCGCCATCACCCCGGCAAAACTCGGCGTGCCTTACAACCTCGTTGGCGTACTGACGATGATGAACATGATTCCGCTGCCAGTGGTCAAGGAAATGCTGTTCACCGCCAAGCCGATCCCCGCCGGACAGGCGCTCAATCTCGGCATCATCAACTACCTCAAGCCAGCCTCGGAAATCGAAGCCTTTGTTCATGACATGGCGGCATCAATCTGCGTCAATTCACCCTTGAGCATTTCGGTAATGAAGGAAGAGTTGCGCCTCCTGACCAGCGCGCACGCGCTGTCGCCGGAACTCTTCGAGCGGATTCAGGGCCTGCGCCAGATTGTGTACGACGGCAAAGATTATCAGGAAGGAATCGACGCCTTCCGGCAAAAGCGCAAACCCAATTTCTCAGGGAAATGATGGCCTCACGGAACTGGCCTGGTTTCCGATTTGCAAGCAGAGAGACTAAATGGGTCAGTTGCGCATTAATTTTTTCGAGAGAAACAAACCGACGCTGACCCTTTGACTGATCGCGCGGCGGCTGAAAGGAGTGAGGTTAAGCGCCATGTTGGGCGTCGTTTCAGCAGATTTTTGCTGGACAGACGGCGGTTTGTTATGTACAGTAATACGTACATATTTGGAGGCAAAAAATGGATGCCATGACTTACACCACTGTTCGCGCAAACCTTGCCAGCACCATGGATCGGGTTTGTAACGACCACGAAGCTTTGATTATCACGCGCAACGGCGATCAAGCGGTGGTGATGCTCTCGCTCGAAGATTACAAAGCGCTTGAGGAAACTGCTTATCTTTTGCGCACTCCTGCCAACGCCAAGCGTCTGCTCTCGGCGGTTGCGCACCTGAACTCTGGCAAAGGCGTGGAGCGGGAATTGGCAAAGTGAAGCTGATTTTTGCTGAGGAGGCATGGGAGGATTACCTGTACTGGCAAAAGCAAGACAGGCGGATGGTTGAGCGGATAAACAAGCTGATTCGTGAAATACAACGCGAACCTTTCGCGGGCATAGGAAAGCCTGAGGCATTGAAGCATGCGCTATCGGGTTTTTGGTCACGCCGCATAACAGACGAGCACCGCATGGTGTACCGAGTTGAAGGTGATGACCTGTTGATTGCTCAGTTGCGATTTCATTACTGAGACGCTCACTGTTTGAATTCACCTGAGAACCACAGAGGGTCAGTTGCGCATTAATTTCTGCAAGAAAGACAAACCAAAGCGCTCCCCTTTGTGCCCCCATCTGCAAACCCGTCAATAGGCCATCCACACCCGGCATTCCCTGAGAGGCGCACAAATACTGGCTCCCACGGCATCATGCCGCAAGATGCCCGTACTACCTGGCTCACAGGATCAACGCTGTTTTAGCTTGCGCTTTATCTGATTTATTCGGGATTTCGCGAGTCGAGGGCAATCGTCACCGGGCCGTCGTTTACCAGATGGACCTGCATGTCGGCGCCAAAAACGCCAGTGGGCACCTTGCGCCCGAGATCGCTCTCCAGTTGCCGTACAAAAAGCTCGAACAGCGGCCGGGAAATTTCCGGCGGTGCTGCGCGACTCCATGAGGGACGATTGCCTTTCCTGAGCGAGGCGAAGAGGGTGAATTGGCTCACGGCCAGCACTTCGCCAGCGACATGGACGATGCTGCGATTCATCACCCCGGTCGCATCCGGAAAGATGCGCATTTTGGTCAGCTTGGCCGAAAGCCAGACTATATCGGCCTCACCGTCGGCTTCTTCGACGCCGACCAGCAGCAGCAAACCGGGGCCGATGGCACCGGTGACTTCACCTTCTACCTCAACCCGCGCCGAGGCGACGCGCTGCACCAGCACTCTCATTTAGATCCCGCCTGTTTTTCAGTCTTGCCGTTGATCGGCGCTATGGCATCGGTGGTGCGTGGCGACCAGCGCACAGCATGGACGTTGGACTCGGGCTGCAGGGTGACATGTTCGATTCCCTGATGCCCCAGCTCGTGCCGCGCTGCGGCAAGAACCTCCGGCCACTGCGAGAAGGCATCGACAACCAGATGCGCCGATAGCGCGATGCGGTTCGACGACAGCGTCCATACGTGCAGATCATGGACCGACCTGACGCCCGGCACCGACGCCAGCGCCTGCCCGATCTGATCGATGGAGAGATGCGCCGGCACGCCTTCGAGCAGCGCGCGCAACACTTCGCGCAACAGACGAAGGCTGGAGCCGAGCACCAGAAAGCAGATAAGCAACGAGAGCAGTGGATCAATGGGCGTCCACCCGGTGAAAATAATCACCGCACCGGCGACCAGCGCCGCTAGCGAGCCAAGCAGATCACCGACCACGTGCAACAGGGCGCCGCGCGTATTCATCGTCTGCTCGCCGTGCATCAGCAGCCAGGCGACGCCGATATTGATGCACAGCCCGATCACCGCGACCAGCGTCACGGCCTCGCCATTGATCGTTGCCGGCTCAAGAAAACGGTTTATTGCGGCCACCGAGATGCCGACTACCACCAGCACCATGAACAGGACATTGAGCAGGGCGGCCAGTGTTTCGACACGGCCCAGGCCGTAGGTGTGGCGGCGCGAGGGAGGACGCCTGGCCAGCCAGACGGCAAAAGCCGCCAGGCCGAGCGAGGCGCTATCGGTCACCATATGCCCGGCATCACCGAGCAGCGCCAGCGATCCGGACCAGAAACCGGTCACCGCCTCGACCACCGCGAAACCGAGCGTCAGCAGCAGCGCCCAGATCAGGCGCGGCCCGGCGTCGGCGTGGTGATGATGGTCGTGATGGCTATGGTCGTGTTGATGGTGGTCGCTCATGGTGCGGCCATTATATTCGCCGCAAGCTGCCCACGCTGGGTGACTGGATGAAGTCGGGGACAACAAACGGGAAAGGCGGTCATTTCCCGCCGGTGGTCGAGCGCGCCACGCCATCCAGCAGCTTGATGAAATTCCGCTTCGGTTTGAACTGCAGGCGCAGTTCGCCGAGGTAGTCACCAAATTGCCTGGACTGGTTCTGCGCCTGCATCAACCCGCCCACCTTGCGCACCAGCCTGATCGCCTCTTCATACGCCGCGTTACCCGTCTGCTCGACGATGGGCGGCACCACCCGCCGGTAGAGGCTGACGGCATTTTCGGGGCGCAAGGATTCGAGTTTTCCGGCCAGCGTGATGAGCAGGTTGCGATGGCAGAAACCCTCATGCGCTGCCGACCAGGCGGCGTCAAGATCGTCCTCCCATAACGCTATTTCCATCCGCAGCGAAAAATCGGGCAGCGATGGTTTTGGCTTCCACTGGCTCGTGGTGCTTGCCGCGTGCGCGATGACTTCGGCAAGCCTGGTCAATGCCCGATTTCGCTGCCCAGCCCAGAGACCAAGTTGGACAGCCACTGCCTGCAGCTTCTTGTAGAGTTCGAGACTGGGCCGTTCCTCGAACTGGACCCAGGTCAATTGCAGCGCCTCGTCATTGCGTTTGCGCTCAAGATAAGCCGCCACCAGAAAATCGCGCAGTCGGTTATCGGGACGCTCGGGGAATGCCTGCAAGCCGCGTTCCGCCCACTCCAGCGCCTTGTCCGGCTGCCCCGCTTTGGTCCAGATTTCGGCGATTTCAAGATAGTGATAGCCCAGGGTGAGATCCTGCGACTTGATCGCCACCAGTTCCTCGACGTCGCCGCTGACCTCGGCCAGTTGCTCCATGATGCCGGTAATCTTCGCCCGCTGGTAATCGTAGCTGTCCTTCGCGTCGCGTGGTTTCAGCTTGCGCCACTCGGCTTCCGCCAGTTCGCGATAGCGCTGCAGTCCTTCCTTTCCGAGGGCGTCGTGATAGGTTTTGACATCGAAGCTGCAAACGCCGAAGGGCAGAGTTGTCTCCAGTTCGAAAAGGCGTTCGGCCAAGTCGGCCGGATCGGGGCGCGCCATGCTGCACGCCTGCACATGCAATTCGCCCAGTCGGCAAATGATGCCGCCGATTTCGCCATTCGAGTCATCAACATATTCCAGCGAAGCTTCCAACTGTTCGACGGCGTATTCGGCCAGTTCCACCAGGATGGCGGCCGTATCGGGCTTCAGCAATTCCGCCAGCGAATCGACCACCTCATCGATATTGCCGGCGAAAGTGCGAGCCTCACGCCATTCAACATAACCGTCGACCTGCGCCACGTGGTCGATGGCCCGACGGAAAGCCTTGGCCACGTCGCCGCCTCCTGTGGTTTGCTCGGCCCTGAGCAACAAGGACTGGTAGAGCCGGTCATCGCGCCGAGCGACATCCAGCAACTGCTCGATCAAGGAATCCTGGGTTAGCGTGGACAGATAGTCAGTGATGTCCCGCCATGGATCACGCAGATCCTGCTGGCCGGGTGCTGCAGCAGAATTTTCGGCGATCACCGCCAATCCGAGCGCGACACAATGCTTGCAGAAATAGCCATCGGCGGCACGTGGGCAAGTGCAGTCGCGGGCCAGATCGCCGTCGTCAACCCACAGTTCGACTTGATAGGTTTCGCTGCCTTTCACGCTGGCAGTGGCTTTGTCCTCCGCAACACTCAGGCATCCGACCGCGCCCTCAGAAAAATATGCTTCGCCACGCTGGAATGCCGTGCTGCCGGCAAGTTCTTCGAGAGTAGCGCGGGAGATCAGTTCATCGAGCATTTTCCTGGCCTTTAAAATTCATACAAGAGGGAATCATAAACTGAAGTGATTAGTTGCAAGCCGAATGGCTGTAGCCCGCATGGATAGGCGATCTGCAGAAGACATACCTGAAGAGTAACGTATTCATTGACTCTTCAGCTTGATACTCCGTAGATCGCCTATTTATGCGGATCACAGAGCAGTTGATTGTTCCATCTGCGTGCGAGGCGAGAATACCAGCTCGATGCAGTTGCGCCCGTCGCTGCGCGAATAGCACGCCGAATCGGCCAACTGCTTGATCAGCAAACGGCCGACCCCGCCCTCAGAACGCAATTCCAGCGGCTGATCCAGCCCTTCAGAGGCATGCACCAGATCGGCAAAGGGATCAAAGGGCGCGGCCGAATCTTCGAAGCTCACGTTCAATCGGCCGGAATCGCAGCGCACCTCCAGCCAGGCCTGCAAGGAGTTTCCTTGCGCGCCACCGTGGCAGACGAAATTCATGAATAATTCCTCGACGGCAATTCGGGCACGCATTAAGGTGTCAGCGTCAACGCCCTCCCGACATTCGTCGACGCAGGCCAGTACCAGGGGCAGCGCATCGAGACTGGCTGGAAATGTTTGGGACGGTCGCGCCATGGTCGTTCAGTCGGTTGAGGAATCTAATTTTGAAGGAGCAAGGTAAATGAGAAACGGCAGAGCGTCTACCCGAAAATTAACGATTCTTGCCGCCGTCGGACTGCTGGCCGTCTGCGGCAGCGCCTTGGCTGCGGACGAAGCCGGTACCATCAAAACGCTCAAGGGAAGCGCCAGCATCGAGCGCGCCGGGCAGAAAACCCCGGCGGCCGTTGGCGGCAAGGTGCTGGTCAGCGACCGCATCCTGACCGGACCGGAGAGTTCGATCGGACTCACCCTGCGCGACAACACGCTGCTTTCGGCCGGGCCCAATTCGACGCTGGTGCTCAACCGCTTCACCTTCGATTCCACGACCCACGCCGGGGCTGTCGATGCCACGGTCAAGCGCGGCACGCTGGCGGTCGTTTCCGGCAAGATCGCCAAGGCTTCGCCCGACAATGTCGTTTTCAATACGCCGTCGGTTTCGCTCGGGGTGCGCGGAACGGAATTCATCATCGAAGCCGGCGACCGCAAAGGAGAGAACTGACATGACGCCATTGGTGATTCCTGTTGTTGCGGCGCTTGCCATCCTGCTCAGCCAGATGTCCCCTCCTCCCGACCGCGTTATTTTGCTTCCCGATGCCGACGGCAAGGTCGGCCAGGTCGTTGTGCACAGCAGCGCCAGCACGCAAGTTCTCGACAAGGCCTATGCCGCCTCGGAGATCGATGCCAAGGGCAACATTGCCGCGCGCAACGAGGACCCCGCCAGCGTGCATGCCCGCTACGGTGCCCTGCTCGATGCCCGGCCACCGCGACCCGTTTCCTTCACGGTCAATTTCGTTTCCGGCTCGGCGCAGGAACTGACGCCCGAGTCGAAACCGGTTTTCGAACAACTGAAGACCACCATCGCCAGTCGCCCGGCACCTGAAATTTCGGTCATTGGTCACACCGACCGCGTCGGCAACCTTGAGGCCAACGACGCCCTCTCGCTAAAGCGGGCGGAGGCCGTCAGGAGTTTGCTGCAAGAAGCCGGGATTCAGGCAGTGATGGAAGTGGCGGGGCGTGGCGAACGCGAACCGCTCGTAGCAACTGCCGATGAAGTTGAGGAAGCAGCGAACCGGAGAGTGGAGATCAACCTGCGCTGAGTTTGTTGAAAAGCCAAGTCAAAAGCCTCACCACCAAGACGACCAAAGGAAGTGCAGAGCCACAAAGGACACCAAGTTACACCAAGAAATTCGAGTGCTTTCCTTGGTGTAACTTGGTGATCTTGGTGACTTGGTGGATCGCACTTCCTTATTAACTCCTGCCCAGACCGCCCCAGCGCAACACCAGCAGCGTCATGTCATCGGATGCCAGGGCCGCGCCGACGAAAGCGGCGAGGTCGTCTTTCACCCGCTGCACGATTTCTGTTGGATTCCCTCCAGGCGAAGCCGCTTTCAGCACGTCAAGCAGGCGTTCCTTGCCGTAGGCTTCGTGGCCGCTGTTGAAGGCTTCGGTAATGCCATCGGTAATCAGGCACAGCGTATCGCCCGGTGACAAGCGCACAGACTGTGCGACGTATTCGAAATCGTCAATAACACAAAGTGGCGGCCCGCCGGCACCCGGCGGGCCCCCGATCTGCTCGCTGCTGCCGTCGACGGCGATACGCCATGGCCCATCATGACCGGCATTGACCAGCGACAATTCGCCGCTCTCGACATCGAGAACGCCGATCAATAGCGTGACGAACAGCAGTTCGGCGTTCTCGCGCGCCAGTTCCTTGTTGGCCAGCGTGACAATGGTGCCAAGGCCTTCATCGACAAGCAGGCTGATGCTCTTGGTCAGCGTCTTGGCGATGGCCATGAACAGGCTGGCCGGGACGCCCTTGCCGGATACGTCGCCGACGACGAAGCACAGACGTCGCGCATCGATCATGAAGAAATCGTAGAGATCGCCGCCCACGTCACGCGCCGGCTCAAGATACGTCGCCAGTTCGAAGCGCTGCTCGCCGGCAAAGACCCGTACCGGATCGGGCAACGAACCGAGCTGGATTCGACGCGCTGCCGCCATTTCGCCAGCCATGCGCGCTTCGTTCTCGCGCAAGCGCTGACGGTCGGCCTCGATCAGCCGCGTCTGCCGGTCGATCTCGATCATCGCGCTGGAAATGAGGCTGCCCAGAACACTGGACAGACCGATGAAGGTCGAAGCCGAATCGAACATCAGCCCGGTGCTGTAGAACACCAGGTAGCCGACCGAAATGATCAGGGCATTCAAGCCCAGCACCGCCCACGTTGGCGCATGCGGCGACTTCTTCAGCACCTCGGCGACCTTGCCCTCGGTGCGCGGGATGGACCAGATCATGATCAGGCCGATCAATCCCATCATGGCGGTTTCCAGCCACTTCATCCACCACGGCCGCAGGATGAAGCGGCCATCGAAGAAGCTCTCGATCAGTTGCGCCTGGATCTCGACCCCCGGCACCAGATCGCCCAGGGGGGTCATGCGCATGTCCACCAAACCCGAGCCGGTCAGCCCGACCAATACCAGCTTCCCTGCAATCCGGTCAGGGTCGGCCTTGCCGGCCAGCACGTCGGCGGCTGACAGGGTGCGTGGTTTTGAGGTCTTGAAGCGCGCGAAATGCAGCCACACTTCGCCATCGCTCTGCGTCGGCACCCGAAACTCGGCAACCTGTACGGCGTCGATGCCCTGGTTGCCGACCTCCATTTCAATGGCTGACGAGCCACTGGCCACGCGCAGCATTTCGATGGCCATGCCGGGTACCGCTTGATCGTTGACCGCCAGCACCAGCGGCACACGGCGAACAACACCGCCTTCGTAGCGCGAGAATGACAGCATCGCCTGCCCGTGTGCCGCCGCCTGTAACTCGGGCAGGCTGGCCAGTACAAAGGGGTAGTTTTTCAGCCAGGGCAGCGGATCACCACCGTGCGCGCTGAGCGGAACCGAGCGCATCCCCGAGCTGGTGCTGTACGTTGAAAAATCAAAACCGGTCGCCCCGAGCACGCTGGGCACGGCGTGCAGCGACTGCGCCAGCCGGGTCTCATGGCTCGGCAAGCGTGCCAGGGCGCGCGCCAATTCCGCCTGCTCCGGCGGCAGATTGGCGGCAACGCGATCGGGCGACGTCTGATCGACCTCCGGCATATACATGTCAAGGCCGATGGCGGCGGGCTGGAGTTTGCCGATGGCATCGATCAGATCGGCCAGCCGGTTGCGCGGCCACGGCCACTGACCGATCTGCTTCAGGCTTTGTTCATCGATGGCGACGACGGTGACCGGCTGCAACACCGGCTGGCGCGGAAAGGCCCGCTGATAGCCGTCGAACAGGAACTGGCGTCCGGTCTTGAAAGGGTGGGCGGCCATTTCCATCGCCTGACCGGGTAGCGACTCGCTCCACCACGCCGGCAGATCGGCTTCGCTGATCAGGCTGGCAAAGAGCATCCAGAGAAGGATTCCCGCCGCCGCTGGGCGGCCTTGCCCGGCCAGGAAGATTTTCTTCATCCGGGCGATCAGCAGTCTCAAAGCGTCAGTTCCAACCCATCCCAGGCGGAAAGAACCTCCACCGCATGCCCGTCACGCGTTATTTCCTCGAAGCGGCGAGTCTCCTCCAGCACTTGCTGAATGCGCCCATCGTCGTAAGCCGGCTCATGGTGGAACATGACCAGCCGCTGCGCTCGGGCCATCTGACACAGTTCGACGCCGACGATGTTGCTCGAATGCCCCCAGTCGGCCTTCACCGAAATGGCATCGGCCAGCGAGTACATGGCATCGAAAATCACGGCATCGGCGTACTCGAAGAAACGGACAAAACCGGCGCATTCCGCTTCGTCTTCAAGCTTGTGCTCGGAGTCGGTCGAATAGATGACGCTCTTGCCGTCCTTCTCGAACCGCCAGCCGTAGGAATCACCGGCATGGCGCTGAAGTTTGGCGCGAAGCGTCAAGCCGGCAATCGAATAAGGTGTGTCCGGCTGCAAGACGTCGAAACTGATCTCGGCGCCCAATTGCTGGAAATCGACCGGAAACGACGGCCCGCGTTGCTGGCGGCGGAAAGCATGCTCGACGTTGGCATGACAGGAGTGCACCACGATGCGATTGCCGGGAATGTAGATCGGCGTAAAAAACGGGAACCCCATGATGTGGTCCCAGTGCAGATGCGACATGAAAATGTGGTAAGTCTGCGGCTGGCCCGGACCGAAGCGTTCGATCATGTGCTGCCCGAACGGACGTGCACCACTGCCCATGTCCAGAACGACATGCTCATGGCCGCCGGTCTCGATCTGTACGCAACTTGAATGCCCGCCGTAGGTCCCGGCAATGTCAAAACCGAGGCCATCGATGTAGGCTTCGATATCGGCACGATGATCGAAACGCCGGTCACGCGCACCTTCCAGGGCCTTGATCAGCTTGGCGCGAATGTCTGCCGTGGTCATCGAAACCGGGATCGACCCGCGCGTTCCCCAGAAGCGGATTTTCATTTGGCCAACTCGGTCGCAGCGGCTTCTACTTTCTCGAAAACGCTGAAAACCAGATTGAAGCGGCTGATCTGAAACACTTCGGCAACCACGGGCGTCAGTGCCGCAATGGCGATCCTGCCTTGTTGCGCCTTGACCTGCTTGGCGGCGAGCATCAGGGCGCGCAAGCCGATGCTGCTGACGTAATCGACGCCGCCGAAGTCGAGCACAAGAGGGCTGCCCTGCGCGCTGCAATCTATCAGATACGGTGTAAGCGCCTGCTGAAAGTCCGCGGCATGCGCATGATCAATACGCCCCTGAACCGCCACCACGCGCACCGCGCCGATCTCGCGACAAGTCAGCTCCATAACCGCCTCACTTCAAATAGGTGTCCGCTGATTATAGCGGCACGGTTACCGTGAAAGTCGCGCAAGCGACTCTCGAACCTCCCCTCGCCCTCTGGGAGAGGGGTCGGGGGTGAGGGAAACGGGCAAGACTTTCATAATTTTGTGTGCCTTTCAAAGCCATGCCCGTCAGGAGAAAAGCAGGCTGGCGCCGACAGCAGATTGCAGCCCTTCCACCGCCGCCTCGCCGCCATGCAGGATATTGAAGACCCCGCCCGGAAAACCGCAACGCCCGGTCAGTTCGGCCAGCGCAAAGATCGACGATGGCGTTTCCGGGCTCGGCCGGATAACGACGACGGCACCGGCCAACAAAGCGGGGACGGCGATCCGCAAAGAACCGAGCAGGGGCGAGGTGACATCACCGACAATGCCCACCACGCCCGAAGCATTACCGGCCACCGCTGCACGCAGCAGCGCCACGGCCTCAGCCACCTCGGCATCGGCAGCTGCTGCGTCCTTTCCTGATTCTTCAACAATCAATTTGGAAAAATGGCCGGCATACCCTGACAACGCTTCACCTGCAGCAGCGAGCAAGGCGGCGCGCTCTGTTGCGGCCCGTGCCGCCCACGGCGCCAGCGCGGCCTGTGCCGACTCGACCGCCTTCAGCGCCTCACCGGCACCGCAGAGTGGTGTGCGCCGCAACACCACTCCACTTGCCGGGTTACGGACATCCAGAAAGGCCGGAGCCATCGTGAGATAAGCATGACCATTGATCCACAGTGGGATGGCAAGCGGCTCGTCAATTTGTAACATCGCATTCCTTTGGCTTGGGAGTAATTTCCTGCTGTTTTCCTGCTGTTTGGCGCACAATGCGCAGCAAGCAATAAAATGACATTTCAGGCAAAACGACGAATAATATTCCGCTACAGGGCAAAACGAAAGGTCCGACAGGAAGCTGATGGCTCAACAACAGCAAGCCAAGGGGTCGATTCAGGTCATCGATCGCATGATGTCACTGCTCGATGTGCTGGCCAACACCCCGGAACCGGCAACACTCAAGATGCTGTCGCAAGCCACCGGGTTGCACCCATCGACGGCACACCGCATTCTGGCGGCGATGACCCATTCACGCCTTGTGGAACGACACGATTCCAGCACCTACGCGCTCGGCATTCGCCTGCTGGAACTTGGCAATATCGTCAAGGCGCGCATCAACATACGCGAAGTTGCCCTGCCCATCATGCAGAACCTGCACGAAACGATTGGTGAAGCAGTCAATCTTGGCATTCGCGATGGAGACGAAATCATCTATGTCGAACGCACCTCAGGCGGTCGCTCCCTGGTGCGCGTCGTCTATCTGGTCGGGGGCCGAGCGGCCTTGCACCTGACCTCGCTGGGCAAGCTGTTTCTCGCCGCCGAGAGCGTCGCGGAGGTTCGTGCCTACGCCAAACGCACCGGCCTGCCGGGCAAGACACCGCATTCGCTGACCAAACTGGATACGCTGGAAAAAGAACTCGACAAAATTCGTCGGCACGATCTGGCCTACGACAACGAAGAAGCAGAAATTGGGCTGCGCTGTGTCGCTTCGCCAATCCGCAATGACGAAGGATCGATCGTCGCCGGGCTTTCCATCTCGGCACCAACGGATCGACACAATCCGGTATGGGCGGCTCAAATCAAGGGCGCCGCCGAAGAGATTTCACGCGCCCTGGGCTATCGCCAGCCACGTACAAGGTAGCTTGCCCGAAAAGAAAAAAGCCACGGATGCCGTGGCTTTTTTCATGGGCACAATCTCAGGAATCAGCCCGGAACGTGGACAGCCTCCTTCGCTAGTGAGGCATGAGTCAGCAGTTTACGCGAAGCCTGGGTGTATTCCATCCAGCGCTTGATCCGGTTGGCATCGCCCACCCGCGTCTGTTTGCCTGAAGAATCAAGCAGAACGATGACTACCGGCCGGTCGGCAACGCGCGCCTGCATGACCAGGCACTTGCCGGCTTCATGAATGTAGCCGGTCTTGGAAAGGCCGACATCCCAAGCCGAGTTCTTCACCAATGGATTCGTATTGCGATAGGCCAACTCACGCCCGCCAACGTCCACCGTGGCCTCGGACGTGGTCGAAAATTCCCTGATCAGCGGGTAACGATGCGCCGCAACAACCATCTTCGCCAGATCATGGGCAGTAGATACATTATTGCTGGTCAATCCGGTCGGGTCTTCGAAATGAGTGTCCCTCATTCCAAGCGATTGCGCCTTGATGTTCATCGCGGACAGAAAAGCTGGCAGCCCTCCCGGATAATGCCGGGCCAGCGAGTGAGCCGCGCGATTTTCGGAAGACATCAGGGCGAGTAACAGGGCGAATTCGCGCGTCATTACCGAACCCACGTGCAGACGCGAACGACTGCCGCGAAGATAATCCACATCATCATCCGATATGGTGATGGGCGCTTGCAGGCTCGGCGAACTGTCGAGCACGACCATGGCCGTCATCAGCTTGGTGATCGAGGCGATCGGCATCACAAGGCTGGCGTTTTTCTGGTACAGGGCGTCTCCGCCTCCCTGGTCGATGACCAGCGCAGAACCGGATTGCACGACCAGCTTGCCCGTTTCATGCCACTGCGATGCATTGCTCGCGAAAGCCAAGTTGGAGGACTTTTTATGAGCCAGGCGTGAGTGCTTGCTTTTCTTGGCGACGGGCACGGCTTTACTCTTTGGCGCCACCGAACTGGCCTTTTGCTTCTGTGAGACATGCTTGGATTTGCTTTTTTCAACGGCTTGGGTGCTTTCAGCCGCCGTAAAACCAACACCCAGCAATGCAACAAACAGCAATGCTGTTTTCAAACGGATCCACATCTCAAGAGCCTCCTGCAATATTTCATGGTTAAGACAATTTCGAACAAGTCTAGCATCGGGCTAAATAAAATCAATAAAAAATAAAGAGATAGCATAAATAGTTGAGAAATAACATGAAATAAATTCAGACGGCAAGAAAAGCCTCGACTTCCTCACGACGAGCCATCGTGTCCTTGTAACCAAGATCGATCAGAACGCAGGTATAGGAGCGTTCAAACAACAGATAACTGGCCAGGGCTCCTCCCCGACGGTTCATAGCACCAATTCCCCGGAATAACCAGCGCACTGGCCAGGGAAGCGCTTTGACATGGCGTGCTGCCAGGTAATCGAGCCGCTCCGAGGGTGAGATGACCAGTGACTGAATGGGTCGCAGCGGAATGTTACCCAGTCGCATCACCTCATCAGGAATGGCCGACAAGGTGCGGTTGATTCGCTGCATTCGCTCGATATCTACTGCAAGACTATCGACTAAAATTGAGGAAAGTGCGTGACCGCCAATCTGCGCCAGCGTCGGATAGGTAGAGGAACGTTCGCGCTCCACCTTATCCAGCATCCAGCCCGCAGCAATAACCAGAACTTTTTCTGCCCCAAGGTGAATCGCCGGCGAAATCGGTGCCAGTTGGCGCATTGAGCCATCACCGAAATATTCACGATTCAGATGAACGGCGGGAAAAATGAAGGGGATGGCGCTTGATGCCATCAAATGATCCATATTGAGCTGTTGTGTGCGACAGCCGAAGCGATTCGTTCGCACCCAGGTCTCCACATCAGAACGTGCCTGAAAAAAACTGACACTTTGACCTGAGGTATATCCGGACGCCGTTAGACTGACGGCATAGAGCGAACCGCCGGCAATTGATCGGCCGATATTGTGAAAGTCCAGCTTTTGTTCCAGCAACTGGCGCAATGGCGTGTTGTCGAGCAATGAGCGCGGCGTTCGCTTGAATAGCCAGCCAAACATCAGCGCACCAAGCCAGCGCACGCTGGAAGCAGCGATCCCCGCTGGGTCAGCGCGATAAACCTGCCCTGCACGGAAATTGCGCCAGACATCTGCCAGCGCTTCGACAGCAGCGCTAAAGTTGTCGGAATTGCAGGCCAGAGCAACTGTATTGATGGCGCCGGCCGAGGTGCCACAGAGAATCGAAAAAGGATTCCGGCTGGCTTCGGGCAACAGATCGCGGATAGCGAGCAGAACCCCGACCTGATAGGCCGCACGCGCGCCACCACCCGCAAGAACCAATGCCGTTCTGCCGTTGCTTTTAGTAAATGAGCCTGCGTCCTTCATGGTGTACAGAATGATAACTGGATTGGTGGTGTGCGGGGCGACAGGGATCACTACAGTTGGAAAGTACGCCAAGTCGCTGAAAGAAGCGGCTTCGATAGGCGATCGCGCGAAGCACCGTAACAAATCAATCCCGAATTACATTCCCCCGGGACAGCATGGCCGTATTTAGCTATGGTATTATTTTATGCAGCCAAGCTTTGCAATACCTGCATTAAGCATGACTGAACCATCTCCCCATTCGCTGGTCAAGCTTTTCACCAGCCGCTATGGTTCATACAAAGCTTGCCGGCCTGTTCTGGATGCAATGGGGCATTTTCTCAAAACCCCGCACAGTGTGGGTCACCTGTTTTTTTAACTGTCCTTTAAAGAGTGAGAGTATTGCCATGACACAAACCATATCCATCAATACCCCTGACTATGTAAAGCATGAAGGCCTGAAGAAGTGGGTTGCTGAAATCGCCGCTCTGGTCACTCCTGACCGTGTTGTATGGGCCGACGGTTCGCAGGAAGAATATGACCGCCTGTGCAACGATCTGGTCGAAGCCGGCACCTTCATCAAGCTCAAGAAGCGCAAAAATTCTTTCCTGGCCTTTTCCGACCCTTCCGACGTAGCTCGCGTTGAAGACCGCACCTACATCTGCTCCGAAAAGAAAGAAGACGCCGGCCCAACCAACAACTGGGAAGACCCGGCCAAGATGCGCGAGACACTCAAAGGCGTGTTCAAGGGCAGCATGAAGGGTCGTACCATGTACGTTATCCCCTTCTCGATGGGCCCGATTGGCTCCCCGATCGCACAGATCGGCATTGAGATCACCGACAGCGCTTACGTCGTAGTCAACATGCGCATCATGACCCGCATGGGCAAGGATGTCTTCCCTGTGCTTGGCACCAACGGCATGTATGTGCCCTGTGTTCACACCATCGGTGCACCGAAGGAAGCCGGCCAGAAGGATCCAAAGTGGCCGTGCAACCCCACCGTCAAGTACATCGTTCACTACCCGGAAACCCGCGAAATCTGGTCCTACGGCTCCGGTTACGGCGGCAACGCGCTGCTCGGCAAGAAATGTCTGGCGCTGCGCATCGCTTCAAACATGGCGCGTGACGACGGCTGGCTGGCCGAGCATATGCTCATCCTCGGTGTCGAATCGCCTGCCGGTGACAAACATTACGTCGGCGCCGCCTTCCCTTCGGCCTGTGGAAAGACCAACTTCGCCATGCTCGTTCCACCGAAGGAAATGACAGGCTGGAAAATCACCACCATCGGTGACGACATTGCCTGGATCAAGCCGCGCAAGGACAAGAACGGAGTCACCCGCCTCTACGCCATCAACCCGGAAGCCGGCTTCTTCGGTGTTGCCCCAGGCACCAACGACAAGACCAACTTCAACGCCATGGCCTCGCTGGCCGAAAACACCATCTTCACCAACGTCGCGCTGACCGACGACGGCGATGTGTGGTGGGAAGGCATGGGCCCGGCACCGGCGCACGCCATCGACTGGCAGGGCAATGACTGGACGCCGGAAATTGCCAAGGAAAAAGGCACCAAGGCCGCGCACCCGAACTCACGCTTCACCGCACCCGCTTCGCAGTGCCCGTGTATCGACAAGGACTGGGCGAACGCCGACGGCGTACCGATCTCGGCCTTCCTGTTTGGTGGCCGTCGTGCTTCGACCGTGCCGCTGGTCTGCCAGACCGCCGACTGGGAGCACGGTGTTTTCGCTGCGGCCACGCTTGGTTCCGAAACGACTGCTGCCGCTTTTGGCCAGCAAGGCGTTGTCCGTCGCGACCCGTTTGCCATGCTGCCGTTCTGTGGCTACAACATGGCCGACTATTACAGCCACTGGCTGAAGATGGGCTCCGTTGCCGACAAGCAAGTGCCGATTTTCGTGGTCAACTGGTTCCGCACCGACGAAAAGGGCGGCTTCGCATGGCCTGGCTTCGGTGACAACGCTCGCGTTCTCAAGTGGATCATCGAGCGCTGTGAAGGCAAGGTTGCTGGCCAGCAAACCGTCCTTGGCGTAATGCCCAACTACGAAGACATGGACTGGACCGGAGCTGATTTCTCCAAGGCGCAGTTTGCCAATGTCACCAGCCTCGACAAGCAAACCTGGCTGGGAGAGCTTGAAGGCGTCAAGGAATGGTTCGGCAAGATGGGCGCCAAGTTGCCTGCCAAGCTGTCAGCCATCCGCGACGATCTCGAAGCCAAGTTCAAGGCCTAAGCAGCAGCCCCAGGTACTACGCAAGGCCGCCTCCGGGCGGCCTTTTTTTCGTCCGGGTTCCGGTTAAACTCCTTGCTTCGTCACTGTCTCAATCATTCTGCCATGCCAATTTTCCCCGCCAGCCGTCTTGGCCACATCGAACCTTTCCACGTCATGGAATTGCTGGCACGTGCCAAGGCACTGGAAGCCGAGGGTCGGGACATCATCCACCTGGAAGTTGGCGAACCGGACTTCCCGACGCCGGCACCAATTATTGCCGCGGCCCAGGCACACATCGCCACCGGTCGCGTGTTCTACACGCCGGCGCTCGGGCTTCCCGAACTGCGTAGCGCAATTTCCGCTTTCTATGCAACTCGCTACGGGATTTCCCTGCCGGCCTCGCGCATCGTTGTTACTGCCGGCGCTTCGGGCGCGCTGCTGCTGGCACTGGCTTGCCTGGCCGAACCCGGAAGTGAATGGCTGCTAACCGATCCTGGTTATCCCTGTAACGCCAACTTCGTGCGCAGCTTCGAGGGTGTGCCCGTCGGCATTCCCGTGCGCGCCCAAAACAATTTTCAACCGACGCTCTCCGACCTCGAACAGCACTGGAACGAGCGCACGGTCGGTGCTCTTTTCGCTTCGCCAGCCAACCCCACCGGCACTCTGCTCGATGACGCAGTGCTGGCTGCTATCGCCGGCTTTGTCCGGCGCAAAGGTGGGCAACTGATCGTCGACGAGATTTACCACGGACTGACCTACGAGCGTGAGGCTTCTACGGCATTGCAATTCGGCGACGATATCTTCGTCGTGCAGAGCTTTTCAAAGTTTTTCAATATGACCGGATGGCGTCTCGGCTGGTTAGTCGTTCCGGAACGTTTTGCGCGGGACATCGAAAAACTCGCACAGAATCTTTTCATCGCTCCCTCAACGCCGGCGCAACACGCTGCACTGGCGGCATTCCACCCGGAGACAATCGCCATTCTTGAAAACCGGCGTTCCGAGTTTCGCCGGCGCCGCGACTTTCTCATCCCGGAAATCGAAAAGCTGGGATTCCGTTTGAGCGCCAAACCGGAAGGTGCTTTTTACATCTACGCTGACTGCAGTTCATTGACCGCAGACAGTGAAATCTTTGCCCGTGATCTGCTCGAGACCGTCGGCGTCGCAACCACGCCGGGGCTGGACTTCGGTTCCCATGCACCAAAGTCTCACCTGCGCTTTGCCTACACCACCGGCATCGAACGCCTGAGCGAAGCCGTGGATCGCATCCGCCGGTATCTCGGCAGATATGTATAAAACCACTTCCGCAAAGAACTTCAAAAGAAAAAAAGCGTAAAAAACGTTACGCCTCGAATAAAACATGTGGGGCCAGCAAGTTGCCCCTCCCCCATGCAGGACTTACTTCGGACGCGACCCCGTCGGGAATGGCCAGGCGCCTGTCGGATTTAGCGCTGTTTTGAGGCCCGGCGTTGCTGCCGTTGACGGAGCAGGCGCTGCCGATGCAGGGAACGCTGTTGCCGCTTTTTTTCCTTCTGGCTTTTGGGTAACAGACTTCTTGGCAACCGGTTTTGCAACCGGTTTTTTCGCTACGGGTTTGGCAGCCGCCTTGACCACTTGCTTCGCCGCAGCTTTTTTCACCACCGGCTTCTTGGCAACAACTTTGGCCACCGGTTTCTTTGCTACGGGCTTGGCAGCAAGCTTCTTCTCTGCCGGTTTGGCAGCCGCCGCCCTGGGTGCGGCCTTCTTGGCCGCTGGCTTTGCAGTCGCTGCGGGTTTCTTTGCACTTGTTGCCATATCAACCTCCATCTCTGATTTCAAGGAAAAATTCAAGTTACAGCACGGCAAGAAACGGCCCTTTAAAACCGGACCATTCAATGGGCGCATCGGAAATGCACTGATTGAATCCATGAGCGGCAAATTCTGCCGAAAAACAAGAAAACCACTTGGCATGCATACGAAAATTCGAAGACGGATTCGCCTGAATAGAAGATCGAGCACAGAGCTCGGCGGAAGATTCAAGCGAGGGAGAAAAATCAATGGACGCTGTGCCGCTCTTGCTATTTGCGTCCAATTCTAGAAGTACGCCGCACTTGACGCAAGAATATTTTTATGATCGACAACAAAAGACCATCATGTTGTCTCAATTCGACAACGTCAGATCAGGCCATCATAAATACGCGATCCGCATATTATTTCGGCATGATCGATTAGGCAGCCCTGGGATCTTAACAATGACAAGCAGGAAACAATCGCGCACGGCAAACATCAGCATGGATACACAAGCGAGGTGCCATGCAGCGCAGGGTGCTGCCAGTCAAAGCACGGGCCGGGATCAGTCTTGCGCCCTGGTGAAATATCGGAATGACCAACCACAGCGTCAATCGGGTAGCACGCTCGCAGCGACTCGATCAGCTTGCCAAGCCGGATGTACTGCACGTTCTCGAAGGGCAGTTCATCACAACCTTCCACTTCTATACCAATCGAGAAATCATTGCAGCGCTCACGCCCCTTCCAGGACGATGCACCGGCATGCCATGCGCGCCGTTTGCAAGACACGAACTGTATCAATTCACCATCGCGACGAATCAGGAAATGTGCCGAAACGCGCAAGGTGGAGACCTTGGAAAAATAGGGATGTGCGTCCGGGTCCAGGGTATTGGTGAACAAGCGCGTAATATCATCGCTGCCAAACTGAGAGGGGGGCAAGCTGATTGAATGCACGACCACCAGCGAAATTTCCTCCCCCTCGGGGCGATCGTCAACGTTTGATGATTCGATGCGCCGTACTGCATTCATCCAGCCATCAATCGAGAGGCTGGAGGTCTTCACCACGTTTCTCTCGTCGAAGGTGCTCACTCTTCGATACCGAGCCGTTCAATGCGATAACGCAGAGAGCGGAAGGTCACGCCAAGCAACCTTGCCGCCGCAGTCCGGTTAAAGCCGGTTTTCGCCAGTGCCTCGATAATCACTTGCTTTTCGATACGGCTCATATGGTCATCAATGGTTTCACCCTCGCGCCCGACGACTCCCTCAACAGCCGACTCAGCCGCCAGTTGAAGATCATCAAGCACCACCTTGCCGTCAACACATAACGCTGTTGCCCGCTCGAGAATATTTTCAAGCTCGCGCACATTACCGGGATAAGAATAGGCACAAAGTCCGTGCATCGCTTCGGGTGTCAACTCAGGTGGCTTGGCACCACAAATCCGCGCAAGCGCCGTCTGAACCAGAAGCGGAATATCATCCTGCCGCTCACGCAGGGTAGGCATTTTCAACTCGATGACATTCAGCCGGTAATACAGATCCTGGCGAAACGTACCCGCGCCAACACATTCCTTAAGTTTCCGGTGCGTTGCCGAGATGATGCGAACGTCCACACCCTGTTCAGTGGCACAACCCACCTTGCGCACTCTCTTTTCCTGAATTGCGCGCAAAAGCTTGACCTGCATGGCCAATGGCAAATCGGCCACCTCATCGAGGAACAACGTTCCACTGTCAGCAGCCTGAAAGAACCCGTCCCGATCACTGTCGGCCCCGGTAAATGCCCCCTTACGGTAACCAAAGAACTCACTCTCCATCAGATTCTCGGGAATTGCACCGCAGTTCACCGGGACGAAAGGCGCCGCATGGCGTGCGCTCTGACTGTGGATCAGGCGCGCCGCAAGTTCCTTGCCGCTTCCCGATTCTCCCGAAATGTAAACCGGCGCCTGACTTCGCGCCAGTTTGCCGATCATCTCGCGCACATGAACGATTGCCGGAGAATTGCCAATGAGTTGCCCGGCCATTGCGGCATCAGCCGAGGTACCGTCCTGCAACTCACCGGGCTGCGGAAGATTGAGCGCTGATTTGATCAAGGTGCGCAGTTGATGCAGCGCGACCGGTTTGGAAAGATAATCGAAAGCCCCGGCCTTCAACGCCGCCACCGCATTATCGGCGCTACCGAATGCAGTTATGACGGCGACCGGCGTTTCTTCATAATGCGCGCCGATCAGGCGCACCACATCCAGACCGTCACCATCGGGAAGGCGCATATCGGTCAGACACAGGCTGTAATGCTCTCGCTCGAGAAACTTCCTGGCTTCGGCAACCGTTCCTGCACAGTCTGCCGCCAGCCCCATGCGAGCCAGTGTCAGGTCGAAAAGTTCACGGATATCCGCCTCGTCATCGACCACCAGAACCCTTGCCAACTGGCCACGCTGCCGGCGCTCCATTTTGCTCGTTGTCACTCGACCGACCTCCCCGAAATACAAAAGTCAGCACCCGGCTTAGAACTTGTCAGATCAAGGTGGGCGCCATTTGCATCACATAATTCACGAGCAATATAAAGCCCCAGACCGGTGCCAAGGCTATGCGTGGTGAAGAAGGGCTCAAAAATTTGCTCACTGTGGCTCGCATCGACCCCCTCGCCATCATCGATGACATGCAAGTCCACCCATCCTACAAGGCTGCCATCTTGTACGCGCAATACGATACTTCGCTCCATGCCGCGCGAGTGGCGCAGTGCGTTGCTGATAAGATTCCAAAGCACCTGATAAAAATGGGCGCGGTCGAAAAACATCGTAGCCAAGCCCTGAAACTCGAATTGCACCACACCGGTCGCCACATTCTCTTTCACTGTGTATTCGTTGACGAGAATCGGCAGAGTTTTTCGCAGATCGATCTGTTCACGGTAGGCACGGTCGCGTCGCCCTAATTCAAGCACATCGCTCACGATCCGTTCGACACGCTGTGTATTGTCGAGCACGATGCGCAGCAGGCGATCATTCACCCGACCACGGGACTCTTCACGCATCAACTCTCCGGCATGATTGATTGCCGAAAGCGGATTACGAATCTCATGCGCGATATTCGCTGTCAAGCGCCCGAGTGCTGCCAGCTTGAGTTGTCGAGCCTGCTCCTTCAACCTTCCCATGTCCTCAAGAAAAACCAGCACATCACGTTCCGAGCTATCTGTTGAAACGAAGCGGGCACGCAATTGCATCCCGCTGGCGGGAGCTCTCACCAGCATCGGCACATCGGTGACATGTTCGCACCAATCGGAAAAGCCTTGCGCTAATTCGGTCGAGTAGTTAATCAGCTTGCGCTCCGAGGGATCGCCCAAACCCAGCAGTTGTTCTGCACGCGGATTGTGTTGCTTGACCCATCCACT
Source organism: Propionivibrio sp. (assembly GCF_049316945.1). GTDB lineage: Bacteria > Pseudomonadota > Gammaproteobacteria > Burkholderiales > Rhodocyclaceae > Propionivibrio. The sequence continues at coordinate 71,069 of NZ_JBMOJE010000005.1, forward strand.
GCGGTTAAGCACGAGAATACCGTCCTGCATTTCCTCGATTACCCGCTGACTGACCAGGGTCTGGTTTCTAAGATCCTCCCCGCGCTTTTGAGCCAGTTCTTCGTTGATGATTACGCGACGCGCCAGCAAGCGGGCTGATATGGCGACTGCAAAAAAACCGGCACTGAACAGACCCGCCTGAAAAAAATCGACCACTTCAAAGTCAACCACCATCGCCCGATAGGATTGCTCGAACAGAACCGATATGGTCGCTATCGCCGCGTAAAACAACACCAACCGCCCCTGCCCGACCAGCCCGGCTCCGGCCAATGTTACCAGCAACATGGCACCAAGGCCGCTGCGCAAGCCACCTCCGGTATGCATCAGCAAGGTCAGCACCAGCACGTCGACCAATACCTGCAAACTCAATTGCATATTGAAACGCCGACGGTAGTAATGCAGCCCGGTCAAGGAAAAAATCGCGGCCAGAAGGTAGAGGGAGGTCACCGCCAGATGAAACGATCCTCGATCCGGGCTGAGAATCGAGAAAGGAGACGGGTGAAGAACGGCGGAAATGAATAACAGTGCGGCGATGCAAAAACGATAAAGATTGAAATAGCGCAGCGATTTCCAGTGCATTTCAGAAAAATAGCTGGATCTGGTATCAGCCCCCTTCAGCATTGAGAATCAGGGCTCACGTGATTCGGCTTCATGCCGATGGGCGGGGCAGCAATAATAGTGCCCATTGGTCAGAATACTTTCGCTGACCGGCTGGTTGACGCCGCAATGAGCACACTTGACCATGCTTTCCGGCGTCCGCGAAACAGGTGGCGATTCCCCGCCCGCGCGAGAAGCCTTTGCCTTGCGCCACAACCACAAAACAACAAAAAATAGCGCAATCAAGAAGAAGTATTTCATGATGTATTAGCTGTTCTATAAACGTTTTTAAGCATAGCAGAAGCTCGCCACAACAGCGATTTTCGTCAATGAAACCAATAACGAAGCCATCACCCATTGTCGCTGGTGGCAAAGGTGTTAGAGACGTCGTAATTGACGCGATCTGTACTTGGTGAGTGGTCTGGCTGACATGGCAGTAACTGGGGAGGGCACACATTGCAGCACCGCGCTGGTGCAAGAAAGCATTCGTGGATTACGCTCGTAAGATAATACGGCGCAAACCATGCTGGAGACATTCACAACCGGCGTTGAAAGTTTTTGTTATTAGTGGTCGGGGCGAGAGGATTCGAACCTCCGACTCCTGCGTCCCGAACGCAGTACTCTACCAGGCTGAGCTACGCCCCGACCGAAACAAAGGCAGTACTAGAAGGCTCTAGCAACCGCAAAGAGGCATAATTCTAGCAAAGAATCCTTGTATATGGAAGCGGGTAGCGCCTCAAGTGCAGCCGTAGCGAGATTTGCCTCCGCCTGCGCGCATTTCTTTGCATGTTCCAGCGCACGGGTGGCACGAATCGCCTCCAGCACTGCCGGGAAATCATCCCGGCCGCCATTTTCGATGGATCTGCGAACACAGGCTGCATGTTCGGCAGTGCCGTTCTGCATCACATAAATCAGCGGCAGCGTTGGCTTGCCCTCGGCCAGATCGTCACCGAGATGCTTGCCAGTCTCCACCTCGTCACCCGAATAGTCGAGCACATCGTCGATGAGCTGGAAGGCGGTTCCCAGATGCATCCCGAACTCGACCATGCCATGCTCGATCTCCGGGGAGGCCCTGCCGATGATAGCGCCGAGCTGGGCTGCAGCCTCGAAAAGCTTGGCCGTTTTGTAGCGTATAACCTGCAGGTAGCGCGCCTCATCCACATCGGCATCGTGGCAGTTCATCAACTGTAAAACTTCGCCCTCGGCAATGATATTGGTCGCATCCGACAGCACACGCATCACGCGCATGTCGTCGACTTCAACCATCATCTGGAAAGCCCGCGAATACAGAAAATCGCCAACCAGCACACTGGCGGCGTTACCAAACAGGCCATTGGCGGTTTCACGACCCCGCCGCATATCGGACTCATCAACCACATCGTCGTGCAGCAGCGTTGCCGTGTGAATGAACTCAACCACCGCTGCCAGCTCAAGATGTTGCTTACCCTGATAACCAAGGGCGCCAGCAGAAAGCAGCACCAATGCCGGGCGTAGCCGCTTGCCGCCACTCTGAATAATGTACTCGGCTACCTGCCGAACAAGCGCCACATCGGAATGAAGACGTGTGCGAATCACCGCGTCTACGGCTTTCATGTCCGATCCAATCAGATTGTAGAGTTTCTCCAGTTTCACTGCATCGCGCCCAGGCAAAAAAACCTTTGGATATTAGGCGCGGTCTCTCGTTGCGTCAAGCTGCCGCCGCTTGCTACCTGCCACTCCCACCACTTCCCGAAGACCTTCGCTATAAGCCTCGCCAGATGGCGATCTACGAGAGCACATGCCCTGGAGCCAATAAAAACGTGGCTCTCCAAGACACCAGCGTGTAGACCGCCTATCCATGAGCCTCCCAGACCACCTCTACTCACCAACCACCACTTTTCCGTTCGGTATCTCACCGAACACCTCCGGCGCGTACATCGCTTCGACGCGCGTGGCCGGCAGCGAGAATTCGCCGGCGTTGTTCAGCCGCAGCGTGTAGTCGATGTAAAACTTGCCGCGCGGGACGTAGCCGTAATAGGCGCGGTAGGCGCTGAAGGTGCGTTCGACGTAGGTCGGCCAGGCCTTGTTTTCTCCTTTCGCGCCTTCTTTCTCGCCCATGCCGGCAATGTGCGAATCGCGGCCGTCGCCTTCGCCGAGAATGCGGGCGCCGCCGGGAATCGGGTCGCTGAGCACGACCCACGACATCTCCTGATCGGACTCGACAGTCAGGCGCACGCGCCAGACATCGCCGCGGCTGACCTTGCCGCTCTGTTTCTCCTGCACCGGGGTGACTTCGCGTGTGACGCGGAAGCCGTTGGCCTTGGGCTCTTTCACTGGCACGGCGGCGAGAACCTGCATCGCCGCCCAGGGTTTGCCGCTGCCTTCGTGGATGAGTTGCAACTTGTCGGTTGCCCCATTCTTCGAAGGCCAGGGTAGCAGCAGTTTGTTGATTTCATCAGTCTTGCCCAACCAGGTGAAGTTCTGCAGCGGCAGCGCTCCGAGCGTTGCGTGCGTATTGCCACTCACCGCGTCGCGCTCGAACTGGCGACCGAACTTGTCGAGGGCAATCGTTGCCCAGACGTTGGCCACCGTGGTCAGCCAGCGCCCGCGCTGCTGGCGCAGCATGGCACCTTGCACGAGGGCCGGCAGATCGTCTTTCCAGGCCGGGTCGTCGACCACCGCTTCGATCAGGCGGAAGGCGTTGGCGTCGCCGCTGACCATCAGCCACCACCAAAAGTCCGAGCGCTCGCTGGTGAATGTCAGGCGTCCGCCAAGATACGACAGCCGGTTGCGGATTTCGCGCTCGGCCGCCGCCAGCTTGCCCGCACGATCCGGCAGTTTCGTCAGCCGCTTGGCGACCAGATACCAGTCGATCAGCGCCGAGGTTGGCAGGCGCAGCGGTTCGATTTCCAGGCTGGAAATCGCCGACAGCGGGGACTGCCCACGCCGGGTGAGCGCTTCAATCGCCGAAAGTTTGCGCACCACCAGATCGCTCTGCGGCGACCAGTGCTCGGGCTTGATGCGCCCTTCGGCAAAGGCCGCCAGGCCTCGTTCCATGCGTTGTGCCAGTTCCGGCGGAATGGCGAAAGCGGCGGCGTGGCTGGCATCGAGCAGGTAGGCGGTGAGCGCCGGACTGCCGGCGTTGCCCGGGCCACCATTGCTTCCCTCTCCGGGGAAGTAGCGCGCCAGCCCGTTGCTGTCGAGATAGGTTGGCATCGCCTCGACCACCTGCTGCCAGCGCGCCGCATCGCGCAGGCCGATGGCCACCGAGGTTTTCTGTTCGAGACAGACAAACGGATACTCCTCGAAGAAGCGCTTCAAGCCCGGCGGCGGTGTCGATAGCCGGGCAGAAAGAGCGACTTCGATACCACCGAGCGGACCGGACTTGCCCGAAACCGCGCCGCTCGGCAGCGCGACGGGAAGTTCCAGCTTGCCGTCGATGCGCGCAAACGTCGCCTGCTGCACGGTAATTGGCACCGCCGGGGCGACCTGTTGCGTGATGCGCAGGCGATCCTTGGCGGTTCCGGATTTATCGGCGATATCGAAGGCAGCGAACTCCCAGACAAGGGAAGTCTCGCCTTCCGGCGCGTCGGCCGGCCAGACCAGTTCGGCTGCGCTTTCCGCTTCGAGTTTGACCTCCTTCGTTTCGAGCGAGCGCTCGCCGGCCTTGGCCGAAACGCTGGCGACCATCGCCTTCGCCGTGCCATTGCGCAGGGTCAGCAGGGCGCTATAGCGATCCTTCTCGCGCACCAGCGGCGGCAGGCCGGAGATCAGTTGCAGATCCTGTCTGGTACGCAGGCTGGCGCTACCGCTGCCAAACAATCCGGCACCGGCATCGGCCACCGCCACCAGCTTGAACTCGCTCAGCGAATCATTGAGCGGCACCGTAATCGTGGCGCTGCCCGTGGCGTCGAGCACCACGCGCGGGTCCCACAGCAGCAAGGTATCGAACAGTTCGCGCGCCGGCGCACGGCCGCCGCCACCGCCCGGCGGCACCGCCTTCTTGCCGTAGTGCCGCTTGCCGATCACCTGCGATTGCGCGGTCGCGGTTTCGACCTGATAAGCGCGTGTCGGCAGCATGGCGTCGGGCAGTTTCCAGCTCTCGTTCGGGCGCAATTCGAGCAGAGCCTGATCGACGGCGGCGAAGGCGATTTCCGTCCCCGCCGGCACCGGCTTGCCGTCCGGCTGTGTCACCCTGATTTTCACCTGCGCCTTGTCGCGCGGCTGGTAGTCCGCCTTTTCGGGCGTTACTTCAACCTTCAGCTTGAAGGCCTCGACACCGACCTCAATCGTCGCCAGGCCGAGTTTGTAAGCGGGCTTGGCCAGATCGACCATGGCCGTCGGCTGCAGGGGATTCCACCATTCCTTGAACCACGCCGTCGGTTCGCGCCAGCCCCAGGTGAATAATGAATACCATTTGAGCGGCTCGACCCGGCCGCGCACGACCAGCACCGAGACAAAGACGTTCGGCCCCCATTCGCCCTTGACCGGCAACTCGATCACCGGCTTGAAGCGCGACAGCGGCACGACCTGCGTTTCGATGATGCCGCCAGCTTCGACCGAAACCAGCGCCGTCGCTTCGCGGAAGGGCGTGCGCACCTGGAAGCGCGCCGTCTCGCCCGGCGCATAACTGCGCTTCTCGGGGATGACGTCGATGCGATCCTGATTGCCGGCGGTGAACCACAGGTCGCCACCGCCCGTCACCCAGTAGCTGGTGCCGGCAAAGGCGAGGTTCCCGGCCTTGTCTCGTGTTTCGGCCAACAGGTAAACGTTGCCCGGCTCGCTGCTGCGCGGCTCGCACAGGAACTTGCCGCGCGAGTCGGTGCGCCCCTTGCAGACTTCGCCCATATCGACAAATTCGGTGTGATTCTCGTAGGCGTAGAAACCGCCGACGATGCGTTTGCGATGGCTGTAATCGATACGGCGCTTGGCGTTGACCTTGACCGGCGCATCGGCCACCGGCTTGCCCTGCGTATCGAGCACGACGATCTCGACCTTGCCGCTTTCCTTGACCGACGCCCAATCCTTGACGTGGATGCCGGCCACCAGACTGGCCGGGGAGAGTTCGACCGAACCATGCACGGTTTGAATCTCGCCATTCGGATCGGCAAAGGTCATCTCGGCGTACAACTCGCTCGGCCCCTTGACCTTGGCTGGCAGCGGTACCGAAAGCTTGCCGGAACCGGCCTGGTCGAGTGTCACCGGCAGGCGGTTGGCAAGCAGTTGCTCGCGCTCGCGGCCATCATCGACGGCAAAGGCCGAACGACCCTGTTCGTCGAAATCAACCTGGAAGTTGAAACCGTCGTAACCCTTGTACTCCGGCCAGCGCGGACGCAGCGTCGCCGACACCTCGACCTTGGCGCCCTTGGCGGCACCGCCGTTGAGGAAGGAAAGGCCGAGCACCAGCGGCACTTCTTTCGGCGCCACCAGCCGCCCCGGAACACCCTGCACACTGCCGGCGAACACCGGCAGGCGGAAGTCGGAAACACTGAAACGCCCGGTTTCGGCGCTGCCGCCCCGGCCATTCGGGGCACTACGCAATTCGACCTGATAGGCGCCGCGCTTGGCCGATTCGGGAATCTTCCATTGATTGGTGGCCACGCCACGGCTGTCCCAGCTCAATGGCTGGCGGAACTCGTCGCCGCTGCCGTCGTGGCGGATCACCAGTTCGGTCGGCAGGCTCTGCGCCTCGGGGAAGGCGAAGGAACGGCTGTTGCGCTCGCGCGCGATGTGCTTCATCGATACCGTCTGCCCGGCACGAAACAGTGTTCGATCAAAGATCGTATGAATCTTGAGCGCTTCGGTTTCGCCCCAGGTTTCAACGCCGAAACGCCAAGCTTCGATGCCCTCGTTCCAGTCCGAGCGAACGAAGCTGTAATCCTCGCCGAGTCGCGCGCTGGCAAAGATGAAATTGGCCTCATCGCAACTGGACTCGGGGAGCGCCACATCGACCAGCGCCCGCCCGGCGTCGTCGCTGCGCCCCTGCCACAGCGACTTGCCATCGCAATTGGAAACACGCACTTCGGCACCAGCGACCGGCTTGCCGCTGTCGAGCGCCGTCACCCAGACCAGCGCATTGTCCTTGCCACGCTTCAGATGCACGGCCAGGTTGGTGACCAGCACCGAGGTGCGCACATACATCGGCGCTGGCGTCGACAGCAGCGCCGCGCCAAGCAGCCGGCTTTCGATTTCAACGATGTGGTAGCCGGGCTTCTGCAAGGGAATGCCGACCACTTCGAACTCGGTGCTACCGCCCGGCTTGGGCAATTCGCGGCTGAGCACGCCGGCCTTGCCCTTGAGGAACGGCAGTTCACGGGCGTAATAAGGGTCTTCGTAGTCGTGCGCTTCTTTGCCCTTGCCGATCTTGAGCAGGCGGGTCTGTTGTTCGAATTTTGCCAGCGCCTTGATCGCGGCAATCACTTCGGCATCGTCAGTCAGGCGTTGCGCGGTGAAGCGATGCGCGTTTTCAGCCGGCAGCTGCAGGTTGACCACCGGCAGCTTGACCTCGACGTTGCGCAGCGTCACCGGAACCACGCCGCCCTCTTTCAATTCGACGATGCCGAACGCGCCAGGAAATTTGGCCAGCGGCGGCAGGCTGCCGGTACGCACCTTGAGCGGGAAACTGGCGGCATTGCTCAGCGGGCGTCCAGCCTCATCCTTGATATCGGATGGCAGCTCAATCTTGAGCTCGGCGTTCTGCGGGAAAGGTCGTTTGAAGGTGAGGGTTTGAACAGTATTTTCGCGGTCGCCTTCCTGATTCGGCGCCATGGGCGAGCGGGCGCCTTCCGGCGAAACCAGGCGGGCGCTGCCTGCTTTCTTGGAATCCACCGGCACCGAAAACTCAATGCGCAAATCGGAAAGTGGCGAGCATGGCGCGTTCGGCTTCTCGCGTTCGCAACTGAAGCTGGCGCGGAAAGGCTCGCGCACGACATAGTGGAAGCTTTCGTTGCGGCTTGATTTTGCGCCATTGTCGGCTTCGACACCCTTGCCCCACACCAGACGCATTTTCGCGCCGGCCGGCAGACGTTCGGAACAGGCGATGGCCAGCGTACCCGGCTGAACATCGACATGCAGAGTGGCGAGAATTGCGTTGCGCGTGGCATCGTCGAGGATGCGCACCGGGATGCGGTTGCCGACGCCATCGGCCTCGCACCACACATTGCGTTCGACCGATTCACGCTTGAGCGCACCGCTGGCCTCGATGATGAAGGCCTGATCCTCTTCAATGGCCCCGCCCGGACGCGGCGTCAGCGAACGCGGCCACGGGCCGGGGGCAAAGAAGGCGTAGCTCGATTCGCCGGAAACGGCTTCGCCATTGGCCGCCTTGAGATTTGACTTGAGCCGGAAGTCGCAACGCTCGCCCGGCTGCAAGGGGCGCTCCAGCGCATAAGACCAGCTTCGTGCATCGCCCCAACGCCCCTTGCCTTTGACCTCGCCGCAATCGACGCTAAACGGCGGCGGCGCATCGGGGCGGCCAAGCGGCACCATGTCTGCCGAAAAAACCGCCGTCGCCCGAACCTGCTGATCGACCTGGCCTTGCGGCGAAAACTGTCGCACCCCGGCGGCGCTGGCGGCCCCGCAGAACAGAACGACAGCGGCAAGGCCGCAGAGCAAACGGAAGGTGGATTGAAAACGCGAAAGCGACATGGCGGCAACCCTTGCTGAAAATCGTCATTCCGGGCTTGACCCGGAATCCAGGGGAGCACAACTGGATTCCGGGTCAAGCCCGGAATGACGGGTATGAAAATTGATGCTGTCTGCTTTACAAATGCGTCGGCTTACACCGGCCCGAATTGCGTGGTGATTTCGCGCAGACGCTCGATTTCGGTCGCCATGCGCCGCGTTTCACGTGCGGCAGCCTCGCGCGTGGCGCGCAGCGTGCCTTCAAGGCTGGTAGTCTGCTGGGCTTCCTTGGCGACTTCGCGCTGCAGCAATTGTTCCAGTTCCGAAATCTGACGACGGATCGCGGCCGTTGTGCTCTCCAGACCCGATTTGATGTCTGCGATCTGTGTGCTCACCTGTTGCTCGCTGCCGGCCACTTGCGCTGCCAGATGTTGCTTGTAGGCTTCAATGGCGGCGATCTTGCGCTCGGCATCACTTACGCAATCGGCAATCTGCCAGTTGTCGTCAGCCGCATCCATCGCCAGCACGGCCGCCTTGCGCGTTGACGCATCCATGGCACGCAGGCCATCAAGCAGGCGCAGCATTTTTTCTGCGGGAAAAGGCGATGCGGGGATGCCGGCCGAACTGAATATTTCTTCCAGCGGCCGGTCACCGGCTACTTCGCATTCCTCGTCATTGAGGACGGGCGGCGGTGGCGCCTCGGGTGCAGGCTCGGGTGATGGCTCGGTTGCGACCGGGATGTTGTCCGGTGTATCTGCGACATCGGCAACGGATGCGTTCACTCTTTCTTCTTCCGACAACTCCACCAGATTGGCGCGTGCCAGAAAGCTCATTATTCCCTTCATACCACCTCCCCGTTCATCCCAGTTCCTTGGCTACCGCAACGATCGATCCGGTATCCGGCAATCGGGCGAATTGAGCAAGCATGTGATCCTTGACCAGCGCAAGCACCTGGGCGAAACGGTCATTGTCCACACCCAGCTTGACTGCGATACTGCGCACCGCCTCGTCCTCCTTGGGCGAGAAAGCACCGTCGGCCCAGGCCACCATCAGGCAGGTGGCCAGCGCCATTTCGCGCTGCCCCTGGTCGGCGAAGTCGGCTGCGGCGATGGCGGGCACAACAGATTCGCCAGCCAGACTGGCGAAGTCCTGCCAGCCGTTGCCGGCTTCGGCGCAGCTTTCGTAAAACCCGCGAATCAACACCACCTCCTCAGCAGTCTTTTCGCCATCCACATGCGCCACCTGCAGCATCAGCCGGGTAATGGCCACGACTTGCGCCTGCATCAGCGGGGTATCGGTCTTGAGAGGGAACATAAGGGACTCCTATAGTGTGGAAGTCGCGCGAGCGACTCTCGAACCTCCCCTCGCCCTCTGGGAGAGGGGTCGGGGGTGAGGGAAACGGGCATGACTTTCATTATTTGGGGCGCCTTTCAAAGCCATGCCCGTTAGTGATTGAGTTGGCGCCGCAGGGCAGCCAATTGATCCTGCACTTCCTGCGGGGTTAGCGAGCGGTAACGTGGCGGTAACAGCGAACGGCGCGATGTTTCGAAAACGGCGAGCATTTCCATGTAGCTGAGCATGGCGGTTTCACGCGGCGGCATGAAGTCGTCGACGGCACGGGCAAAGATCGCCTCGCTCAGCACGCCGCCTTCACGCCCTGCGAATTCGACCGCCAGCAGCGCCAGGGCTTCAAGATCGGCGTTGGAATAGCCTTCGAGCGGCTCGCACAGGGACTCCCAACTCGCCAAGGCGATAGGGCAATCGACACGATAGCGGCGCAGGATGGCGGTGACGATTGCGGCCCGCTCGGCGCCCGTTTCGGCATAGAAAAAGGGAATTTTCCGATCCAGACGACCGGGGCGCTTGATGTCGGTGTCCAGCTTGTCGGGGCGATTGGTCATCAGGATGAACAACACTTGCCCACGATTTTCGGTGTCCGACATGAATTCCTTGAGCCGGGCGATGACCCGCGAGCTGGTGCCGCCGTCCGAGTCTTCGCTCTGGTTGCCGAAGCTGCGGTCGCCTTCGTCGATGACCAGCGCAATCGGCCCCATGGCCTTGACGGTGGCCAGCACGCGCTCCAGATTGGCTTCTGTCGAGCCGACCCACTTGGAACGGAAATTCTTCAGCGCAATCCCGGACAGCCCGGCCTCCTTGAGAAAAGCCTTGATGACGAAGGTCTTGCCGGCCCCCATGGCGCCCACGGCGAGCAAACCCATCGGCGCCCGGCTGCGCTCGCCACCCTTGATCAGGCGGGCGATTTCCATCAGTTCGGCCTTGATCAGCTCGTTGCCGCCCACCGCCTCCAGGCCATGCCTGGCTTCGATGAATTCGATCAGCCCCGAACATTCCTTTTCGATCAGTTCGCGCTTGCGTTTGCGCACCACTTCCAGCATCTCGCTGTAGGGATCGTCCGCATCGGGCAACGGGCGGGTCGGGTCGACCAGTTGGCGGATTTCATCGGGCGTCATGCCGGAAGTGATCGCCGCCAGCTTCGCCGAGCGCTCGGCGGCATTGGGGGTACCTTGCAGCAGATCGCCGATCAGCTTGCTGCGCTGCGCTTCATCAAGGCCTTGCGGCCCTTCACTGGCAACGATGCTGGCGAGCTGGATGAGGCGCAGCCCGGCGGTCTGGTCGGCCAGGATTTGCACCTGTTCGGCCGGCATTTTCGGCGCGTAGTGGCGAATGGCCAAGTCGCGCGCCGCACGGTCTGGGATCGGCAGTTCGACAGCGGCAACACGCGGGTTGGCGAGCAAGGCAGGGTTGATTTCGGCCAGCGATTCGCTGATCAGGATGATCACGTTGTCCTTGGCCGACAACTCGTCGTCGAGTGACCAGCGGTGCAAAGCGGTAAAGGCGCCCCGCTCTTCCAGCGAGAGCATGTGCAGTTCGGCCGCCGGCAGGAGCGTTCCCGCATAAGGCAGAATCACGGCGTTGGAGGGTTGCGCGCGCATACGGCGTTCCAGCGACTCGAAAATTCCTGACAGCCCCTTGCCTTCGAGCTGCCGGTAGATTTCCTCTTTTTCTTCCAGGCTCGCCTGATGCAGCGCGCGCACGCCACGATCGATGCTGACTTCGAAAATCCGCTGCTTGTTGTCCTTGAGCAGGATCTCGGACAGGAAGTCGACCAGGGCGTAGGGTTTATCTCCGATCAGCGTACGGTCAAAGACGTTTCCGTAAAGGACGAAAACCGAAGCCTCGCCGGCCAGGTATTTCTGGCGCACAGTCTCGGCCCAGGCCGGCAGTGGATGCCGGCTTGGCGCTTCATTCGGCAGGGTGTTCATCACATGCTCTTGCTGCTGCCGGCGGCCTGCGTGGCCTTGAGGCGTTTCATCTCTTCCAGTTGCTGGCGGGCGGTGATGGCGCCGCTGCTTTGCCGCAGCTTGTTCAACTGAACATCCAGATCGCTGTCGCGCAGTTCGCTGCCCATCTTGGCTTCGGCAACAGTGTTCTTGATGTGCTCGCGGACATTGTCCAGCGCTCGCACTTCGGCATCGACCGACAGCCCTTCGAGCTGATTCTGGATTTTCATGCGCGCTTCGGCGCTGAGCATCTGCGCCAGCATGCGGTCTTTCTCGTCCTTGAGTTTCTGGATCTCGCTCTTGACCTGGATCAACGAGGACTTGGCTTCATCGGCATCGGTTCTGGCCTGCTCCATGTCCTGTTCGAGCGTCTTGATGCTGGTTTCCAGCGCATTCTTTTTCTGGATCAGGACAATCCCCAGTTCATCCTGCCCGGTGGCCAGGGCTGCGCTGAGGTCGGCGTTGATGGCGGCGAGCTCCTGCTGCTCGGTGTTCAGCCGTGCCGAGACATCCTCGCGCCGCCGCATGATCGAGGCAGTGGCCGACTTGAGCTTGCCGTACTTGTCGATCATCGAATCAATGGCGTTCTGGTAGGCGATCTCCGGGTGACGCTTTTCCACGTCGGTGATCCACAATGAAACGAATCCCGACCACAGGTTGGAGAGGCGGGAGATGAAGTTGATGTCAGCCATGCGATGCTTCCTTTCTTCTGGAGGTATTAGTGATTCCGACTGCCGTTAATGGCCGTCAGTTGCGGTTTTTTTGCGCCCGGTCGTGAGGCCTGTGCAACGATGCCTGGCATGATCCTGTCGAAACCATTGATCTCGCCGGCCAGTTCGGCTTCGATGTCTTCCTGCAGACGCAGCTTGGCGATGGCATCGTCCAGACGAGAGCCGACGTCCTCGGTGTCCGAGGTGGTCATGATGGTCTGGTAGATTTCTTCCATCTGGTCGGGCATCGAAAGCATGGCCGCCTCAAGGGCGCGCTTGCGGCTCGTCATGCGGTGATAGCGTTCGATAATGGCCACATACTCGGCGCGCGCCTTCTGCAATTGGCGAAGGTCGCTGCCCGGCCGGGGCGATTTCAGTTCGCGATCCAGGCCGGCAATGCGCTCTTCGATATCGGAAAGGTTGATCTGCGTCGCCCGGTCTTCCATCACCAGTACCGCCAGCCATACGCGCAAATAGTCGAGGCCGGCATCTTCCAGCTTCTCGACATCCTGCAGCGAAAGGCGATTGCTGCTGCTGTCGGCATGGGCGTAGAGGGCGGCGATGCGCTCGGACATCCGCGTGTAGACACGGGTAAGCTGCTGAAAGGAGTTGTCCCTTTTAGTGCAGCGCGCCTCGATTTCCTGCAGCAACTGATTGCGCGCCGCCACCCGCCCCTGACGGCGCAGTTTGCGGTCAACGCGATCGCGGAAGGAAATCGACGAGGGAAGGTACATCGCGGCGATGATTTCTCCTGCCGCAAAGGCAATCAGCGGAATGGCGCCAACGCCGAAACCAAAAGGAATCGACAGCACCACGCCGACCGCCGTCGATCCCAGCAGGGCGTACAGATTGCCCTGGCTGGTGAGCATCTCTTTCAGGTATGCAGGTTTGTCTTCCGCCACGTCTTTCTCTTATCTCTGCTCAGAGGCTGTGAAAAAATACCTGAACACCCACCGCAGAGGCGCAAAGGCGCAAAGGTTTCGCAGAGAAAACCTTTAAAACCAATGCGGTTACTCCGCCCCACGGGATTTGCTTCGCGGCATGTTTTCTCTGTGGCTCTGCATTTCCTTCGGTCACCTTTGCGCCTCTGCGGTGGATTATTGATTTTTTCATAAGTTCTCAGACCGTTACGCGAACCGAGCCCTTGCCCGGGCTGGCCTTATGCAACTGGCTAAGGATGCTTTCCTCCATTTTCACCGCTTCGCTCGAACGCTGCCAGGCAACGGATCGCGGGCGCGGCGTGTCGATGGTGAAATCGTCTGCCACCTTGGCCGGCTGCGAGGACAGCACGATCACCCGGTCGCCCAGGATCAGCGCTTCCGTCACGTCATGGGTAACAAAAATGACCAGGCAGGGCCAGGCGTTGTAAAGCTCGATGAGCAGACCCTGCATCTCTTCGCGCGTCTGGGCATCGAGCGCACCGAAGGGTTCGTCCATGAGCAGGATGCGCGGCCGCAAGACCAGCGCCCGCGCCAATGCCACACGCTGATTCTGCCCGCCGGAAAGCTGGGACGGGCGCAGCTTCTGCTTGTCGGCCAGACCAACGGCTTTCAGCATATCCTGGACTCTTTGCCGCCATTCGGCTTCGGGCACCCTGTTCTTCCAGAGCTTGAGCCGGAAAGGGAAGGCGACGTTCTCGAACACCGTCAGATCGGGGCGGTTGGCGTAACGCTGGAAGACCATCACCGAATCGTCGTGCGGACCTTCGCATTCCACGCCGTCGATGAGGATGGTGCCGGAAGTCGGCGTCTTCACGCCCATCGGCCGCACGCCGCCCATCATGTGCAGGAGCGTGCTCTTGCCGCAACCCGAAGGCCCCAGCAGCATGTTGATTCCCGGCCTGGAAAAATCGATATTGACGCCATCGACCACACGCGTCGTGCCACTGCCCGGCGCCGGGTATTCCTGAACGATATTCTTGAGAGTGACGGTGATGGCCGGCTTTTTTCCGGAGCTAACCGGGGTGCTGTCGGGTGCGCTGTTGGGTATGCTTTTGGGTGCACTCACAGTTGCGTCTCCCACGGGTAAAGCCGCCGTTTGGCGTAAACCATCAACTGATACGTCAGCAATGCCAGCGCCACGATGACGATGATGCCGGCAAAAACCTGGTCCCAGGCGCTGAAACGACGGGCGTTCTGGATCAGTTGCCCGAGCCCGACCCGGGCGTTCACATATTCAGCCACCGTGATGTAGGTCCACATCACCGAGAAGGCGACGATAACGCCGTCGGCAATGCGCGGCATGGCCATCGGAATGACCGATTTCTGTATGCATTCCCAAGGCGTCGCGCCCAGATCGCGCGCGCCGATCCAGTAGCTTTGCGGTACCGCCTGGATGGCGTCACGCACCATCGGGATCAGATAAACCACGGCACCGAGGAAAAGAAACGCTATTTTCATTTCCTCGCCGATCCCCAGCCACATCACCAGAATGGGCAGCAGCGCCACCACCGGCGCCGAGCGGAATGGGTCGATCAGCGGCGAGAGGGCGGCATTGAGGCGCGGAGCGGCACCCATGGCAATGCCAATGGGGATGCCGATGACGATGACGAAGATGCCGGCCACCGCCAGTCGGCCGACCGACCACAGCGTGGCGGTCAGCAACATGCTCTGGCCATCGTTCCACGCCAGGTAGGAGAAAGCCTTGAGCACATCCCACGGTGCCGGTAGCCGGGTCGGGCTGACCAGCCCGAAGCCGGCCAGCGCGCTCCAGATAAGCAGCACCGTTACCACCGAGCAGAGGCCCAAGAGACGCGCCTGCCCAGGTTCGGGCCGCGAGTAAGGATTCCAGAAATCGGCCATCGCCTAGCGTCCGCCAAACACGCCAATGCGGGTAGTGCGGTTCACCGCCCGGCATTCATCAAGCGAAAGTCCCTCAGCAGAGAAATTGGACTCGTTGCACAGCGGACGGTCCGGGCCGTTGCCGACGATCTTGAAACGATCGCGCGAAAATTCCCACTGCCCGTTCAGATAATCGACCACTGCCTTGGCGCGGGCAGCCGAAATCCGCAGGTTCGCTTCGCGCGAGCCAGTGGAGTCGGAATTGCCGCTGATTTCAAAATACGCCTTGCCGTTGTTTTCGATGAACGGAACCATTTCCTCGTCGATGGTCTTTTGCGCCCGCTTGGTCAGCTCAGCCGTTCCGGTTGAAAAGCCGACCATCACCGGCTTGGTGACTATCGCCGACTTCTGCGTAGCCTCTTTCAAGGCCGCTTGCGAGAAAGTTTCCTGCGGTTTTGCCGCGGCTTCGCTGGCCGGCTTGTCGCGGCTCAGCATGGACTTGATGAAGCGGTAGTCGAAGCTGTCCTGCGGCGTAATCACCGGCGACTTGGGATTGGCCAGCGCGCCAGCCTTGCGATAGATTTCGTCGAAGCGCCGATACACCCGCTCGTAGTGGTTGGGGCCGCCGGCCAGCCCGAGAATGCGGGCATTGTCCTCGACGCCAGTCCACACCACGTTGGCAAACAAGCCCTTGATGAACGGCTTACCTTCCTTGTCGGCCAGCAGCTTGAAGAATTCCTCGGTATTGACCAAGGCATCGACGGCACTGTCCGGATTGGAGCGCGCCGCCTGGACGCCTTCCATCCAGCCCTCGACAAATTTCTGGACAACCGCCTGGCCTTCCGGTTTGGCGAGGAGGCGGGAATCGCAAACCATGACGTCAAAAATCAGGTTGGTCGCCGTCTTGGTTGAATAGACGACGCGCGAGCCCTTGACATTGCGCAGAGCCAGCGCCAGATCGGGGTCCCACAGCACGGCCGCATCGACATTGGCCGATTCGAAGGCGGCGCGAACGCCGGCTGTGCCTTCCTCGGCGTTGATGAAGACCATCTTGATGCTCTCCTTCTTGCGCGCCGAGAGCGAAGAACTGTCGATGGCATCGATCAACATGCCGTGCGAAGGGGTGAATTGGAGCAAGGCCACCGAGCGCCCGGCCAGATCCTCGACCGAAGTCACCGCCGGGTTGCGGGCGATGACGGCGTCGCCGCCCTGGGTGTTGTCGACAATCATCACGGCGCGCCCATCGAGGCCGGCGTTACGCAGGTTGGGTTGTTCCTGCGCCCAGAAATCGGAAGTACGCCAGGCGCACTGCGCCGCACCGGATTCAAAAATGGTCGACAGGGTCGGAATGTCATCCTGGACGACAAACTGGACATTGACCCCCTTGGCCCCGTAAATCGAATTGGGCTGGGTGTTGAGACTGTTACCGTTGGCGACCAGCGCCGGCGCGTAGCCGTGGAAACTGACGATGCTCACGCGCAGCGGGTTGGGCGCGGAGCCGAGCGCTGCGTTCTTGTCCTGCCTGACGGGCGGAGCTTTTGTAGCCGGAACACTGGACGCTGCGCCATTGGCCGGCAGCGCCTTGCCGGCCGACTGCACCACCGGCGGTGGCGTCTCGCCCTGGCGGTTCTGCCACTGTTCCTTCAATCCGAAATTCCATGCCACCGAACCGGCGATGCCGAGCACGATCACAGTGACCAATCCTTTTGCCATGGGGGTTAACTGAGCCATTTATTTCTCCTTGACTGCGGTGCTTCCGGTCGTCTGGACAGCCACCGATGCTGGATAAATTGAAACCAGAGAACAGGATTGATTCTCTGGGTGCTGTTGAATTTTCTATGATGGATGAAATGCTGCCGTTCCCCAGAAAGGCTGTCAAGGGAAACGTAAGACCCATGCGTTCAGCGTACAGCCAATCAGCAAGCGATGTTCGCCAGCCATGTCATTGCCTGAGCAGCATTCTCAACTATTCAGCGAGCGAGGTTCAATATTTGTGTTCGCGGTGAAACGCCTTCGGTTGAAGTACTTGAACGCTGTCATGGCCGTGGCAAGGGTGGCGCCAAGTCATGTCACGCTCAGCACTTGGCTTATTGAGGAAGGCATGAACAGCAAGTTTGATGCGGTGCACTGCCGCAGGATGACAGCGAGGGTATTGAAGAGGGTTTGATTCCTGCAAGAGACAATCTGAGAAACTGCAATGAGAACAAGAGCCGTCATTCGATTCTTGCGAGCCTCCATGACTGGGATGGATGGTTCTGGGTCAAGACCAGTTCCGTTTCGAGGCTGGCAACCTATGCGGTCGTTACCGAGAAGCGGTACCCGATGAGAGTCCGCCGGATAGACCGAATACCCAGAACAACGCCATCGCTGGAAGCCGCTTCGGTTGGCGTTCTACAATGATGCAGCCATGATAACCAATGAATACGCCACTCTTCAGGCATACAGCTTGTAGATTGCAGCGAGGAGCGCGACATCGCGCCGCAGCTTCATGAAATGAAACTGGAGTTCAAGGGGCAAGCGTATCTGCTCGACTGGGTGCTGCCCAATTTCTACTTCCACGTCACCACGGCGTACAACATCCTGCGCCACAATGGCGTCGAAATCGGCAAGAAGGATTTTCTGGGCGGCTGAAGGATTTTTTAGCCGGGTGTCACGCGCCCGGCCGTTGCGCCCCTAGTCACCAGACTTCTTCGGCGCATCGACATCAAGCGTTTGCCACCCTTCAAATCATAGGGAACAGATAACGGTTTCCCGGTTTTCAGAGCAGAAAAACAGAAAACCGTGGTCGCGGCAGGAATGCCAGTTACCTGACACCACCGCACAGATCCGTACGAGAGGAATTACCGCATACGGCTCCTGCCTCGGGTCATGACGCAAAACGCTGTGACGGATAAGGATGCACCCGTCGCGGATACGGCAAATATTTCTTTGCCAAACGGCCAAACTGCGCATACGTCATCTTGCCTTTCTGGCTGCGCCGACTCAGTGCTGCTCGCCGTGCGCGACATACTTCGTGACGGAAACCAGCCAGCCTTTGCAGGTTGTCCGGTACCGCAAAATAATTGAAGTAGCCGCGCAGAACCTTTGTCAGCCGTGAGCCAACTTGCTCGATCGGCTCGTGCCGCCTTCGTTTCAGTGTTTCTCGTAGCGAAGCGAGCGTCGCCCGCAGCCGCTTTTTCACCGTCAGTCGCAGTATCTTGAAGCGCCCTTGGCGAGTCTTCGAGCAGCAGTGCGTGAAGCCCAGAAAGTCGAAAGTCTCCGGTCTTCCCAGTCCTCGTTTCTTGCGTCGCTGTTCCGCGTAGCGGCCAAATTCAATCAGCCGTGTTTTCTGTGGGTGTAGCGTCAGTCCAAACTTCGCGCAGCGTTCGAGCATTGCGGCCAGAAATCGCTTCGCTTCGTCTTCAAACTGAAATCCGAGCACACTGTCGTCAGCGTATCGAATAATGATAACGTCGCCCTTGGCGTGATGTTTGCGCCAATGCTGCGCCCAGGTGTCGAAGACGTAATGCCGGTAGATGTTTGCCAATAGAGGCGAGATCACCCCATGGACGCAAAAGATAGTTTTTCGAAGGCGACAATTTTCCACCGTCG
>NZ_JBMOJE010000006.1:0-87396 GCF_049316945.1 Propionivibrio sp.
CAGACCGAACGTAATAGCGCAAACTTGATATGTTTATTTATTTACGCCGCCTAAAACATCTTCAAACTCTGAGTCAGCCTGACAATCGCACGAAAATGGCTTGTCAATGCAATTCGCACATCATAATCAATTGGATCACTCAGCAACAGTTTACGAATTACATCCCAATCCACCTTACTTATTACCGTCATTTGAAACGATTCAGCTGTTATCAGAGCCGCAGGGCAAGCGCAAGAGGGACGAACACGATGGCCATTACGTTACCAATCATCACGATTGAGGCGACTTTGTCCGGTTCCTGGTTGTAGCGTTCGGCGAAGATGAAGTTCGATACCGCCGGAGGCAGAGCGCCAAAGACAAAGAGGATGTCTTGGTCGGCGCGAGGAATATTAACGAGCTCACAGAAAATCCAGGCCGTTATCATGCCGGTTACCGGTGTCAGGATAGCGCCAGTAACTCCGATACTCCAGGCGTTCAATTTAGCGGTGGAGAGGCGAACTCCGAGTGAGAAAATCATCAGACCGAGCGAAATATCACCAAGTATCTTGCAGGCCGTCATGATTGGTGGCCAGACGGTGATGCCGGTCAGACTGACCGTGACGCCGAGGGCGGCGGCGAGAATGAAAGGCTCTCTCCAGACCGTGGCCAGGGGAGAGTTGCCATTGATCATCCAGGGGTAGAGCACAAATTGCAGCAGGGTGGCGATCAGCATAAGAACGACGGCGGCGCCAAGGGCCTGGTCACCGAAAGTCAGCAACATGAGCGGCAATCCCATGTTGCCGACGTTGTTGAACATCGTGGGCGGGACCAGCGTTTTCGGGTTGAAGCCCATCGCTCGCGCCACCGGCCAGGACAGGAGCCCGGAACCGATAACGATGACGAGACTGCCGACGATGCTGGGCATGTTGTCGGTGAGCGCGAATGACTTTCCGGCCAGTGCGGTGAAGATCAGGGCCGGGAGGAAAACCTCCATGTTGAGCCGGTTGGCCGCCACCATTTCAGGCCGATGCTTGCGACCATAGAATACCCCGATGATCACAACGAGGAAAATGGGGAAGACGATACTGATAATGCGTAATAGCATGGGGAAGGGACTTTATTATTGAATCCCGGACATCATGAAGAATCCTGTATGGGTGGAAGTGGGTCGACTATTGCAATCAGCGCTTTCGATGCTGACAATAACTTGACAGCGCTCGCCGTCAGATTTCAGCCGAGGATGGGAACACTAGCGCACAATTTCCTGTGAAACCTTGGGGTAGAGCTTCTCGTCGAAGTCCTCCATACGTGGAAAGATCAGCGGCGTAGCCTGATCTATGGTCAGCAAGCGTTTCCGGTAATACTGCAGCATCATCTGGCGTGCCTCAGGCGAGACGTAGGGCACGTGATAAGCCACATGCGGGGGCAGTACGGCAAAGCCGCAATAGGCCAGTGCTCCACGCAAAATCGGGCGCAGCAGCACATCCATCTCGCCATGAATAGCGTTCGGCCCGAACATATGGTTCTGGCCGCCGAGGGTCAGGGTGGTCATGGCTTTTTTCCCGCTCATGCCGCCTTTATCGTAGATACGCTTGCCGCCATAGAAGCGCCCGGAAACGAATACCCGGTCGATCCAGCCTTTCAGGATGGCCGGTACGGAAAACCAGAAGATGGGGAAATTCAGAATCAGCAGGTCGCACCATTCAACCTTATCGAGCTCGCCCTGGATGTCTGCGGCCAGTGCCCCGGACTCAAACGCCTTGCGCTGCTCGAGTGCATAAACACAGTAATCGGGATTGCTCGGCGCAGCGAAATCGGCGGCCGAGGCCACCGGATTCCAGTTCATGGCGTACAGGTCGGAAACCCGGACTTCGTGCCCTGCCCCGGTAAGCGTTTCGACAGCGAGATCCTTGAGGGCGGTGTTGAAGGATTGCGGCTCGTAATGCGCGTGGACGATCAGTACTTTCATCGAACTCTCCTGTTATGGTTTTGCTTGTGTTTCACTTGCCGGCAGCCAGCCGGCGGGCTTCGATTTCCGCCTGGCGCAACAGACTGGCAGGTGTTCCGCCGATGCTCCAGTCCTCCGGCTCGACCGGCGTCACCCCGCCGCGCACCCGATCCCTGGGACAACCCAGGATTTCAACAAGCAAGTCGGTGAACCCGGCGAGGAGGCGGTGCTTATCCTCAAGCGAACGGCCCCTGAGCACGATAAAGTTGAAATAGGGTGCGGCCTGGTCGCCTTGGCGGACCATCTGGCCACCGACGCACATATGTTGCGGTGCATGCTCGGTGGCGAAAACGCGAACGCGGTCGATGGGACAAGCGAGCACTTCGGCGAAGAGCTGGCTGGAGCGCAGCAGCAAGGACTCGATACGCGCTTGTTCGTGCTGGCCCTGGACCAGATGAAAATTCAGAATCGGCATGACTTTCCTTTCATGGCAGGCCGCGACGGCGGCCGGCATCAAGCATCAGTGACGAACCGGTCATGGCGGAGGCTTCGGGAGCCAGCAGGATTTCCAGCGCCCAGGCCACCTGTCCGGGTTCGGTGAAGACACAGAGCGAGGACTCGGCCTTCATGGCATCCAGCACGGCCTCAACCGACGTGCCCTGCAAGCGCGCGCGATCGGCGGCAACGCGTCGCAGCCGTTCTGTGTCCGCCGGTCCCGGCGCGACCAGATGGGCGGTGATGCCGCGCTCGCCGTAGGCCAGGCTCAGTTGGCGGACGACATTGACCAGAGCGGCATTGGCGACTCCGGCCGCCGCCGCATAGGCCGTCGGCTCGAAACCGTAATGACCGCCGATGGCGACCAGCCGGGAGTTGAAAACGAGATGGGCATCGACCGCCCGGACCAGCCGCAACAGTCCGCCGACCTTGATATTGACAGCCTCGACCATGGACCTGGTATCGACCGCCAGCACCCCGCCGGCCACGCTGACGCCGGGACCATGCACCGCCATGCGCACCGGCCCAGGCAAAGCGGCCCGGATGATCTCAATGGAAGCATCATCTGAAATATCGGCGATGCACGGCACCAGCCCCGGATGATTTGCCGCCAGATCCGCCAGGCCCGCAGCGCTGCGGGCCACGGCGACGACGCCCAACCTCTTGCCGAGCAGCCGTTCGACCATGACTTTCCCGAAGGCGCCGGTGGCGCCAACGATGACCACACATTCCTTGTTCGATGACATTTTTTTCAGATTCCTTACGAAACAATCCGGGGACGGCTAATCCTGCGCCATCCCCGGACCGCAAAACGCTCGAGCAGCCCGATCAGGCCACCAGTTCTTTCATCAGGCCGCGTTCCTTGGCCATGGTCATCGCGGTATCGATGATCATGTCCTCCTGGCCGCCGATCATCTTCTTGCGCCCCAGTTCGACCAGAATGTCGCGGGTCGGCACGCCGAAGCGCTCGGAAGCACGCTTGGCATGCAGCAGGAAAGTCGAATAGACGCCAGCAAAACCGAGGGTCAGCGAAGCGCGATCGACACGAACCATATGATCCATGATCGGCACGATGATGTCTTCGGCCATATCCATCAGCTTGAACAGGTCGCAGCCGGTGACGATGCCCATGCGCTCGCATACCGCCGCGAAGACTTCCAGCGGCGTGTTGCCGGCACCGGCGCCAAGGCCGGCGGCGGAAGCGTCGATGCGGCTGGCACCGGCTTCGATGGCGGCTATCGAGTTGGCGATGCCCATGCCCATGTTGTGGTGGCCGTGGAAGCCGATCTCGGTTTCAGGCTTGAGGATGGCGCGCAAGGCCGAGACCCGTGCCTTGACGTCGGCAGGCAGCATGTAGCCGGCGGAATCGGTGATGTAGACCGTCTGGGCGCCATAGGACTCCATCAACTTGCCCTGCTGGGCCAAGCCCTCGGCGGTGTTCAGGTGAGCCATCATCAGGAAACCGGAGGTATCCATGCCCAGCTTGCGC
This sequence comes from Propionivibrio sp., assembly GCF_049316945.1. Taxonomy (GTDB): domain Bacteria; phylum Pseudomonadota; class Gammaproteobacteria; order Burkholderiales; family Rhodocyclaceae; genus Propionivibrio. Next base: position 3,912 of record NZ_JBMOJE010000006.1, read on the forward strand.
GCGAAGGCGATGTGCTGGGGCGAGGTATCGGCTTCGGTGCAGTGGGTCGCGACGTGCACACTGCGCGCCCCGCAGTCGTAGGCCGACTGCAGTTCCTTCATCGTCCCGAGGCCGGGAATCAGCAGGATCGACACCTTGGCCTGCTTGAGCTTGGGCACCACCGCCTGCAGGTACTCTTCGTTGCTGTGCGGGGCGAAACCATGCTGCAGCGAGTTGCCGCCGAGGCCGGCGCCATGGGTGACCTGGATCAGCGGGACGCCGGCCTCGTCGAGCGCGGTGGCGATGGTAACCATCTGTTCGATGCTCATCTGCTCGCGCTTGGCGTGCATGCCGTCGCGCAGACTCATGTCGTGAATGATGATCTTGCGGCCCTTCAAACTTTGCGCTTCGCTCATTACGCGACCTCCAGTGGCTTGAGCTGGATTTTTCCAGCGAGAATTTCTGCGGCGAACATCTCGGCCGTCCGCGTCGCGGACGCTGTCATGATGTCGAGGTTGCCGGCATAACATGGCAGATAGTCGCCGAGACCGGCCACTTCCATGAACACCGAAACCCGCTTGCCGTCAAAGATCGGGCCGTTGACCAGGCGGTAGCCGGGAACGTATTTCTGAACCTCGGTGATCATCTGCAGGATCGATTCGATGATCCGCGCCTCATCCGGAACTTCGTCGGTCAGGCAGGAGATGGTGTTGCGCATCATCATCGGCGGTTCGGCCGGATTGATGATGGCCAGCGCCTTGCCCTTGCGCGCTCCGCCGACAACCTCGATGGCATTCGACGTGGTGTAGGTGAACTCGTCAAGATTGGCGCGCGTACCCGGCCCGATCGACTTGGAAGCCAGACTGGCAACGATTTCGCCGTAGGCGACGCTTTGCACGCGCGACACGGCATAGACGATCGGGATCGTCGCCTGCCCGGCGCAGGAAATCATGTTGACGTTCATCTCGACCTTGTCGGCATGCTCGCGCAAATTCACCGGCGGCACGCACAGCGGGCCGATGGCCGCCGGCGTCAGGTCGATCATCATGACGCCGAGCGCGTTCAGCTTGCGCGAGTTCTCGGCATGCACGTAGGCAGAAGTGGCATCAAAAGCGATCTGGATATCATCGGCCAGGACATGCGGCAACAAGCCGTCGACGCCGTCAGCCGTGGTTTTCAGCCCCCTATCGCGCGCCCGCGCCAAGCCCTCGGATTCGGGGTCGATGCCGACCATCCACACTGGCTCAAGAACCTCGCTACGCTGGATCTTGTAGATCAGATCGGTGCCGATATTGCCCGACCCGATCAATGCACATCTGATTTTTTTCATGCTGATTCTTTCCGATAGTTCTTGAAGGATTCGTTGGCGCACTAGGTGGCTGAAGCGTTGCGCTCGCCGACGGTCACGCCGCCCACGGCGAAATTCTCATCGCTGTGCTCGGTGATCAGTATCCGCACCTGATCCGGACGGACTTCCAGCGTCTCGACCAGGGCCTTGGTGATGGCGGCTACCGCCTTGCGCTTCTTTTCCACACTGCGCCCGGCCAGCAGGTGCATTTCCAGAATTGGCATCGTCTTTTCTCCTTGTTAGGTTCGGTATTTGAACGATTCGATTTATTCGATGAAACGCATCGATACGCTGCCGAGTTCCTGGAAGCGTGCCACGATGCTGTCGCCGGGCTTGACCGGGATGGCTTCGGTAATGCCGCCGCTCATGACAAAACTGCCGGCCGGCAATTCCTCGCCCAGTTCGGCGAGGATGTTGACCAGCATCGCGATGGCTTTGGCCGGATGACCGAGCACGGCCGCCGAAGCGCCGAGGGTAACGATCTCGCCGTTCTTTTCCATGACCACGCCGAGCGTTCGCAGATCGATATCGGCCGGATAACGCGCCCGTCCGCCGCCTACGAAACGCGCGGAAGAACCGTTGTCGGCAACGACGCTAGGCAGGTCGAACTTGAAACCGGAAAAGCGCGAGTCGATGATTTCGACGGCCGGCAACACGTAGTCAGTCGCATCCAGCACATCCTGCCGCGTGCAGTTCGGGCCCTTCAGCGCCTTCTTCATGACGAAGGCGACTTCGCATTCGACTCGCGGATGCACCAGGTCGGAAGTCTTGATCGCCGAACTTTCCGGGCGCGCCATGCGGTCAGTCAGGAAGCCGATGGAAGGCACGTTGACGCCCATCTGGATCATTTTGGCCTTCGAGGTCAGGCCGGCCTTCCAGCCAACCTGCTTGTGCCCGGCGGCGATGAAGCGGCGGCGCAGCTCCAGTTGAACCGCGTAGCCGTCGCCGATGGTCATGTTCGGGTATTCGTCGGTCAACTTGGGGATGGCGTAGGCGCGGGTCTGGGCGCCTTCGACGCGTTCGCACAGGCGAACGATGTCTTCGCGGGAAAGGGTGATGTTCATGCTCATGCCGCGCTCCTTCCGGCAAATTTGACACAACAGCTACCGAGGCCGCCGACGGTACACACCAATTCGTCGCCATCGACCACCGGCACCAGCGCCGATTGCGAACCGGAGAGAATGACCTCGCCGGCCTTGAACGGGATGCCCAGCGCGCCCAGCGTATTGGCCAGCCAGGCGACGGCATTGGCCGGCGAGCCCTGGACGGCGGCGCCGACCCCTGTCGAGAATAACGCCCCGTTCTTCTCCAGCACCATGCCGGCCAGCGTGATATCGAGCTTGCGCGGATCGCCCCGGGTCTTGCCGAGTACATAAACACCGCAAGAAGCGTTGTCGGCCACCGTGTCCTGAATCTTGATCTTCCAGTCGACAATGCGCGAATCGACAATCTCGAAACAGGGCAGCACGTAGTCAGTGGCGCGAATCACATCCATCGCCGTGATGCCCGGCCCCTTCAGGTCTTCCTTGAGCACAAAAGCCAGTTCGGCTTCGGCCTTGGGCTGGATCAGGGTGGAAAGATCGATGATGTCGCCTTCCTGGAAAACCATGCCGGAAGTGAGCATGCCGAAATCCGGCTGATAGACGCCGAGAAAATCCTGCACCGGCTTGCTGGTAGCGCCGATCTTCTTGCCGACGATGGTCTCGCCGGCCTGCAGGCGGCGGGCGACAAAGCGCTCCTGGATCTGGTAGGCGTCTTCGATGGTGATGTCCGGTTCCCGTTCGAGCAGGGGCCGCACCGGGCGGCGGGCGAGCCAGGCTGCATAGAGCTCGTCGCCGTATTGCCTGATCGTGTCTTCGTTCATGACTACCTCAGAGACTGAGAAAATATAAAAAATCCACCGCAGAGACGGCGCGAAGCCTCCCTGAAGAGGGACAAAGGGGCAAAGAAAACGCAAAGGAACCCCATGGTTTTTAATGGTTTTCTCTGCGAAACCTCTGCGCCTTTGCGGCTCTGCGGTGGGTGTTCAGGCATTTTTTCACAACCTCTCAAAGTTTCACGCAGATGTTGCGGGTTTCGGTATAGAACTCCAGGGAATGCACGCCGCCTTCGCGCCCGATCCCGGATTGCTTGGAACCGCCGAAGGCCGTGCGCAGATCGCGCAGGAACCAGCTGTTGATCCAGGTAATGCCGACTTCGACGCGTGCCGCCACCCGATGGGCACGGCCGAGGTTGGTCGTCCAGACGGTGGTCGATAGCCCGTAATCATTGGCGTTGGCCTTGTTGATCACTTCATCCTCGCTGTCGAACGGGCTGATGTGGCAGCACGGGCCGAAGACTTCCTCGCGCACCACCGAGGCTGTTTCCGGCAGGCCGGTCCAGATGGTCGGTTGCACCCAGTGGCCGGTAGCCAGGTCGTCCGGCATCTCCGGGATGCCGCCGCCGGTGATCACGGTCGCGCCTTCTGCCACAGCCTTGATGTAATAGGAGAGCACCTTCTTGCGGTGCTCTTCGCTGATCAACGGGCCGTAGTTGGCATTGTGGTCGTCCGGGCGACCGAACTTGACGGCCTCGGCCTTGACCTTGAGAGCCTGCACGAAGCGCTCGAAAATCGGCCGCTCGACATAGACCCGTTCCGTGCCCAGGCAGACCTGGCCGGAGTTGAGGAAGGACGAGCGGAAGATGCCGTCGACCGCCGCATCGAAATCGGCATCGGCGAAAACGATACCGGCGTTCTTGCCGCCCAGTTCAAAGGAGACATCGCGCATGCCTTCTGCCGCAGCCTTCATGATTGCCGTACCGGTGCGAGTTTCGCCGGTGAAGGTAATGGCATCGACCAGCGGATGCTGGGTAAGGAATTCGCCGGCGGAGCCGGGACCGAAGCCATGAATCACGTTGAACACGCCCTTCGGGATGCCGACGCTGTTCATCACTTCGCCCAGCAGCGTGGTGGTCAGCGGCGTTTCTTCCGAGGGTTTGACCACGACGGTGTTGCCACAGGCCAGCGCCGGACCAACCTTCCAGGTCATCAGCAGGAAAGGCGCATTCCACGGCGAGATGACGCCGACTACGCCCTTCGGCACGCGGATGGCGTAATTGAGCGCACCCTGCCCGTCCGGCGTGGACATCTGGAAGGATTCGCTCGGCACGTTCTTGACCACGTCGGCGAAGACCTTGAAGTTGGCCGCGCCGCGCGGGATGAAGGCACTGGTCATGACATGGCGCGGCTGGCCGGTGTCGGCCATTTCCGCATCGACGAAATCCTCGAAACGCCGCGTGATCTCGTCGGCCACGCCGTACAGCAAGCCGACGCGCTGGTCGGTCGTCAAACCGCCCCACTCGCCCTTGCGCGCCGCATGGGCGGCACGCACGGCGGCATCGACATCGGCTTTGCCGGCTTCGGAAACCTGGGCGATCACCTGGTTGTCGAGCGGAGAGCGCTTCTTGAAAGTTTTCCCTTCCGAGCCATCGACAAATTCGCCGTTGATGAAATTCTTGATCAGTTGCATTGCTACTCCTAAATTGACTCACGGCGCGCGGACAGGCCAGATCGTTCTCGGCTCCCGGTCGGCGCTCGGAGTCAGGCAGCGCTCAGTGACTGCAGACCCGGCGTGCGGAAGCGGATCTGATCCTTGTGGCCGATGCCGTTATCGGCAAGGCTGCGTTCAAAGTCAGGCGTCCACGGCTGGTTCGACTTGAGCCACTCGACCTTCTTCCAGTCGACGCTGGCGGCGTCTGGATCGGGCTTTGTCAGCGCGGCCAGGGGGCCGTTCACCAGTTCCCCGAAGGTCGTCTGCGGCGGAAGGCAGAGCAGGAACGGCGAGGCGAACAGCAAATGGTGATCCCAGCTTACGTAGACGAGCTGCTTGCCGTTGAAGTTGGCGACGGTGTCACGCGGTACACCGATGTATTCCTTGATTGCGGCTACAGGCATGTTGATTCTCCTTGCGATGAGTTAAGCAATATCAGTTAAATTTTTCATTGGGTGCCAGGTCTCGCCTGGCGCTAGCTATGTGGCTGCAAACCGCGTAAACAGGGGTTCTACGAGTACTCATGCCTGAGCGCCAATGAATACGGCACTGTTCAGGCACATAGTCTGTAGAACGCCTATCCACGCGGCCTGCATTCATTCGGCTTACTGGTTGGTGGTTGCCAGTCCGCGCCATTTCTCGAAGTTCACCTGATCCTGCGAACCGGCGTAATCGCCGTTGTCCACGCCGTCCTGCAAACTCACCCAGTCCATCCACGCGCCGACATCGCCATTGTTCGGTTCCTGGAAAAGCTGCGGCATCGGCAGCCAGGCCTGAACGTATTTCTCGGGTTCGTTGGCGAAGATTTCCTGGCAGTGATCGGAACAGAAGTGGTACTTCTCGTCCTTGTACACGGCCTCGCGGTGACAGCTCAGGGTCGGATCGCCCGGCTCGGTGAACACCACCGGCAACTGGCAGGTCTGGCACAGCTTGGCCAGGCCGAAGTTCTTGAACGGCGTGCCAGCGGCAGCGAGCTTCTTGATGTGATCCCAGCGCGGGCGGTAGTACTTGTCGAAGGTCGTCGGGTACTTCTTCGACAGCCAGTCCATGTCGTCGTCCGACGGAATCCAGCTGTGGAACGAAGTGCCGAAACTCCACTGGTAGAGGCCGAGCATGAACTGGTGCGACATGTGGTCGATGGCTTCGGCAGCGTCGTTCCAGCCCTTCGGTGCACGAATGCCGTAGCGGGCGAGATCGTTGAACAGCGCGCCGCCGTTCTCCACGCCATAGATTTCAAAGGCTTCGCGCCACGACATGACACGCTTGGGCAGCATGTAATCCATCATGGTGCTGACCAGGCCGAGCACGCGGAAGCCGCGCCAGAACCATTTGTCGATCCAGCCCTGCACGATGGGCAGGTTGGCCGGGTCCTGTTCGAGCATGAACTTGATGCACTCGAGACCGAGCGTCATGTGCCGCGCTTCGTCGGATTGCGCCGAGAAACCGAAGGTCACCGTCGCCATGTCGCCGTTGTAAGCGGCACCGGACATGAAGGGCACGAACAACAGGTTGGTCAGCACATATTCGAAGGAAAAGCCGATGGCGATCATGAACTCGAACGGCCCGGCGGACATGGCATCGTCGAAGAACGAGCGCGCTACCGAGGTGTACCAGATGCGATCGCGCTGGTCGGAAAAGGCATGGAAGCCGTTGTAGTACTTGTTGTAGTTCGACATCGCATGGATCTGCGTCTGCGCATGGCGAATCTCGTCGATCGCCTGCATCTGGCAGGCCACTTGCGTACCAACGCCGGGAAACTCGCGTCCGACGCGGGCAAAGCCCTTGTGCGCCGAATACTCACCTGGGCTGATGGCCTGCAGGAAGATCTTCAGCGCGCTCAGGTAGCGGGCATCGGTAATGTTCAGATGGCCGTTGTTCTGCGCATGGGCGTCGATGATGGCGTAGAACTTGCGCTCTTTCTCGGCCTGGTATTTCCAGTAGGAATCCATGGTCAGGCGGAAGGGATCTTCCCACTTGTCCCAGTCATGGACCTTGATGCCTTCGTAGTTCACATAAGGGAAAACTTCGTCCTTGCTGTGATAGCTGGTGTCCCAGCCGAGGTCGCGGGTGAGCAGCTTGTACTTCTCTTTCAGTGCCAGTTTCTTCTTCGTGACTTTTACATCCATGTCAGTCTCCTTTTCAGTTGTTCCAGCAGAGCGTCAGGGCGTCGTCCGTCTCGTCCACATGGCCACTGAGGGTTATCAGGTTGATTTGCAATTCCTGGAGGTCGTAAGCCCGACCGAGTTGTTCTTCAATCGTTTCCCGGTTGATGACCAGGCGTCCGGGCGCGTCGATCTTGACCATCGCCGGCTCTCGGTTAAGCACCGCCAGCGGGTTATCGATGAGGATGGCGTCGATGATCGGGCGCGTTTCTTCGTTGGCTTGCAGGGCAATAAATACGGTAGACATGGCGGCTCCTCAGATCTCGATGCCGTTTTTCTTCATGCGCACCGCGAACGCCGCCACCTCTTCGCCGAGCGCCTCATCGGCGTCGGCACCGAGTGCCAGCGCCGCCACGGGAAGCAGCACCGCCGCCGCACGGCAACTCCACTTTTGCGTCCATTCCTGCAACAAAGCGCGGTTTTCATCGGATTCGGCAGCGGCAGTGCGCAGCACGGCATCGACCCATTTGCGGGTCTCGCCGAACCAGTCGCTCATGAACTGGGTCAGCATGGCAACGGCCGAAGCGCCGCGAGTGGACAGAAAATCATCGACGATGCGCTCGTAAACCAGCGGGTAGAGCAGGCCGTCCAGGGCCGCATTCTGCGCAACGAACAACTCGAACGGGTCGCGCAATACCAGGCAGTCCTCGACGAAGCGGCGCAACGGTTGCCAGGCTTCGCCGTCCATCCAGGCGGCCTTGCCTTCGTTCAGTGCCTCGGTGTCGCCGAGCAGCAGGCCCAGGCGCGAGAGGTACTGGGCAATGCCCAGATGATCCATGGCGTGGTACATGCAGGGCTGGGTGAACACGGTGCCGAAACCATAGCCGCAGATGAAGGTGTTGTTCATGTTGGCGCCCCAGGCCGCATGGCGCAGCGGAATCAGGACATCGAGGGCAATTTTCTTCAGTTCAGCGGGCAGCATCTCCGCCAGGCCGCGGGTTTCGACAAAGTTGAAGTTGGCTTCGGTCGTATCCTGCTGACGCGCGCGGGTCAGGGTATAGGTGCTGTAATAGAACTGGCGCGGGTCTTTCAGGGCATACCAGTCCTTCATCACAATTTTAGTGATGGCGGTGTCGTAAAGCTCCTGATCCGGGTCCCAGGTGGGACGGTAGTGCAGGTTTTCAGCGGCCTGGATGTCGTAGCTGCCTTCCTGGTAACGGGAAGCCGGCTTGTCGCCGAAGCGGCGGACCAGGTGGTCGAAGGTATTACGCAGCGGCTGGATGCTGACCGTACGCAGATCAATTTGCATTAAATATCTCCTCGGATTCCCGTTCCGTCAGTGCGGAACGGGAAGTGTGCTTGCTTGAATCGGGCTACTTGAATCGGGTTTTCGTCGCGTCGGCCAGGCGCCAGTCCCAGTCGCTGCGCTCACCGTCCTCCGGCGAATGTTCCGGCAGCGGTGGGAGCATTTCCACCTTGTTGTCGGCACAGAAATCGGCGAAGGCTTCGGGGCCGAGAATCAACTCGACGAAGAGTTCGGGCTCGCCAATGGCGAAATCGAACTCGATGAACCCATTCCCGCGTTCGCCACGCACGCGGACGAAACGCCGCGAGGTATCCATCGGCGGCGGCGGATTGGAAGAAATCGGAACTGTTTCCATGGCCTTGTCGTTTTCGCTCAAGTAACGATGGTCAAGAAGGATTCGTGCAGCTTGCGCTGCGGGTAGTCGAGACCCTGACCGAAGTTGTCGAAGGTCCAGGTCAATGGCGCCTCGTAATCCGGGTAGGGCTGGTAGCCGCCCATGAAGGTTTCGAAGCGATTGCCCGATGGATCCCAGGCGTAGATGGTGCAGCCGCGAGTGACGCCGTGGCGCGTCGGGCCGATATCGACCGGGACTTTATTGACCGACATGATGTCGCCGGCGCGCAGCACCTCCTCCCAGGTTTCCAACAGAAAGGAACAGTGATGCAGCTTGCCCGGCTCCGGATATTCGGCAAAGGCGATGTCGTGCACCTTGTGCGAACAGGACAGCCAGATGGCCAGGTTGGCGGTACTGTCCGGATTGAGCACCTGCTCGACAACGAAGAAGCCGAGCACTTCGGTAAACAGCTTCTGAACGGCCGCGACATTCGGGCCGTAGAGCAAGGCGTGATCGAGACGCACCGGGGCGATACCGCGCTCGGAGTCCGCATGCCAGGCTACCGGATTGACGATGCCGCAACCGTTGCCGACCGTCGTTTTTTCAGCGTAGAGCTCGATCAGGTGGCCGCTGGGAATCTCGAAGCGCACGCGCTCGCCGGTTTCCAGCATCTCACCGGCCGGGATGCGCTCGGTCTTGACGCCGTAGGCTTGCAGATCAGCGTCGAGCTTTTCCAGCGTCGCCTTGTCGAGCACCTTGAAACCGAAGAAATCCAGCCCGGCGCGGTCCGCCTGACGCAGGATGAAGCTGTTGTGATCACGCTCATCCCAGCACTTGAAATAAACACGCCCCTGCGCATCGCGACCGGTTTCCACCAGGCCAAGAATGTCGCGGTAGTGGTGAACAGCCTCTTCGAGATCCAGCACGCGAACCTGAGCATGCCCGGGACGCAAAACACCTGTCATTGCCATTGTTCATTACTCCTTTGAATTGCTTTTGGTTAGGCTATTTATTGGATGGCAAAGGTTGTTTTTCATTTTTCCAGCCATCCGAACAGCGCTTCTGCCTTTGGGCATTACGTTAGAGATAGCAGGACTCATGCCACCGAATGAAACATTAGTAAATTCATTCACTTAGCTAAAATCCCGGTAAACATGTCTTTTTATCGATTTACAAATTTGTAAATTGAATGCGGGCGAGTTACGCTGCTGTCGAGTTGCGCTGCAACATTTTTTGCGCGGCGAAGGCTAACCCGCACTGCCGCTCTCATCGGACTGTTCCAGGCGATAGGCGAGTTGCCGCCGGGTAATCCCGAGCCGGCGGGCGGCTTCAGCCAGATTGCCGCCGGCCTTGGCCGCAGCCATCGCGAAGACCTGTTTTTCGTGGCGATTCCAGTCCAGGGGTGTCGCCAGAAGTTCCTCGCAGAGGCGACGTTCCGAGCCCTCCTGCACACTGCAGACGTGCCCATGGCCATCAAGCTCCCGGCCGACGGTTTCTGCCGCATTGTCCATGTCGTCGAACAGGTTTCCGATTTCGATCGGCCCTCCGGGCGGCGCCAGAAGCACGCCGCGCTCGATGACATTTTCCAGTTCCCGAATGTTTCCCGGCCAGGGATAACGCTTCAGCATCTGCATGGCGCGATCGGTGAAGCCCCTGAGTTCTTTTTTGTAAAGGCCGGAGTATTTGCTGACCAGGGCATCGATCAGCAACGGAATGTCGGCGGTGCGCTCACGCAGCGGTGGAATCCGTACCGGGTAGGGAGCTATCCGGTAATAAAGATCGGCGCGGAAACGCCCCCCGCTGATCGCCTGTTTGAGGTTTACATTGGTCGCGGTGATCAAGCGCACATCGACCCGCCTGACCTGACTGTCTCCCAGACGTTCCAGCTCGCCCGTCTGCAGCACCCGCAGCAATTTGACCTGCGCGGCGAGCGACAGGTCGCCGATCTCATCGAGAAAAAGGGTTCCGCCGTCGGCACGTTCGAAACGGCCGCTGCGCGATTGCAGGGCCCCCGTGTAGGCGCCTTTTTCGACGCCGAACAGCTCGGCTTCAATCAGATCGTTGGGAATCGCCGCACAGTTGATGGCGATAAAAGGTTTTTCGGAACGTTCGCTATGTTCATGCAGCCAGCGTGCGAAGCGCTCCTTGCCGACCCCCGTTTCACCCAGCAACATGACCGTGATGGGACAGGTTGCGGCACGCTGCAACAGATCGAAGGCAGCGCGAAAACCTTCCGAGACTCCGATCAAATCACTCTGCGGCCGCTCCGTAACGAGGGTGGCACGCAGGCTGGCGACCTCTTCCTGCAACTGCTCCAGCTCTCCGAAAATGTTCTCGGGACGGAAGTAGCGAAGGTAGTCTTCGGCATCCTCCCACTCTTCGGCGGGTTTGCCGACAATACGGCAAGCGGCGTGGCCGCACCCGGCGCACTCGACTTCACGGAACACCACCAGACGGCCGAGAAACTCCGTGACATACCCGGAAGCGTAGCCAATCTGGCTCCAGCACACCGGGTGATCGGCGACACCAAAAAAACTTCTGTGCGATTCGGCTTCCCAGGAGTTCTCCCATACAAGTTCGCCATCGAACTTTCCGGCAGACACGTCCAGTTCGTGGCGTACCAACCTGGACCTGACGATCCCCTCCAGCATGTGCAGTTCCGGCCCCAGAAAAAAAGGCGCATTGGGGTCGCCGTCGCCAATCATTTTCTTGGCCAGCTTGGCATCCTGCTGACCGGATACGAAGCCCATACGGATCAATAGCCCGCGCGCCCTTTCTTCGCCAAGCGAGTCGAACAACTCCTTGCGCAACGCCCCAAGCGCGCGGGTATGGAGCAACAGCATGCGGTTTTCATCGAGCCAGATATTGGCATTTTCAGGATCGAAGCGCAGCAGCGAACGCAGGTTGAAGCGCTCACTCAAAACCCGCTCATTCATCGCCGCCTCCGGCGGATGCTTTTTCATTCCTGCTTTATCTACTGACTTCATCCTCTGGCACCGTCCCGACAATTCATGGCGATTTTCTGCGCTGGCAGATCAATCGCCGCCGCGCATGTTCTGCACCTGGAACAGGTTGGCAGGACTCTTTTTGGGGTCGACCTGGCCCTTGAAATACGCCGTCGTGCAGTGCCTGGACTGGACGTCAACCATGAATCCAGCATCGTCGATGCCGATGCCAGCCCCCTTGTTGATCGGCAGGTGATGGTCGGCGTGCGTCTTGCCGACGCTGAACACTTTCCACAACTCGCCCTTGCGGTCATAGCTCTCGGCGGCGCCGTTCAGGTTCTGCAACTGGGCGTCCATATAGAAGGTTCGCTTGCTGATCGGGTGGCTCGGATTGACCGGCACCGCTTCCAGCACGTAAGCCTTGCGTAGTTGCCAGGTGCCATCGAAGAAGCAGTTGCCCTGTCCACTGTAATTCACGAACTTGTAGCCGTCGGCCTCCGCCGGCATGTCGGTGGCCAGTTTCAGCTCATTGTGGTTCCACATCGGCAGCAGGACGTTCCTGGTGCCCTTGTAGGTCCATTTCATGTCGGAGACGCGGCCGTTGTATCCTTCGAAGTCCTCGATCATGAGATCGGAACCGAGGAAGGAATCGGTCACCTGACCCTGGGCCAGACGGCGCACGCGACGCTGGAAGCCGAGATAGAGGTAGGCATCGTCCATCTTGCTGTCGTCGTCGAAGCGCTGGATCAACAGCTGGGTGTTCTTCAGATCCTGCGGCTCGTTGGCCTTGACGTAGATGGCGCGGTAGATGCCGGACGGATTAGGCGTAATTTCCGGGATCGGCGCATCTTTCACGCGATGCATGAAGTTGAGGAAATGAAAATCGTACTTGATGGTCTTTTCCACCTGACCGGTCTGCAGGTTGCGGTATTTCCAGTAAAACGGCGAGATGCTGGCGCCATCGCCCCAGTTAACCCCGTACTTGTAGTTCCAGGCCAGCTTGTCGCCGGCGTTCGGATCCTTGGCATCGGGTTCTTCCGGGAACGGGCGACCGGCTACGTAGCCGGTGAGTTCGCCGGTCTTGGCTCCAAGCTTGGCCTTGTTGAGATTGGCCTTGGTGGCATCGATATAGGGCTTGTTGATGGTGAATTGAGTAGTAGCCCCGACCTTCATTTCAAACAGGCCGTCCTTGAGCAGTTTGTAGATGCCCATGCTGAGAACATCCTTGAACTGATCGGCATTGGCCTTGTTGATCACCGTGCCGGCAGTCAAGCCTGGGAAACTCGGCATCCCCGCCTTGTAGGGGTTGAACGAGGCTTCAACGTCGGCCTCGGTGGCAGCCATGGCGCTGCCCATGAAACCGGCAACCAGCATGGGCAGCAAGGCTTTTAACTGTTTTTTCATGTAACCCCTCCGTTATCGGAACGGGTAGTGATTTTCACCACTATCAATCCCTGCTTTATTTAATTTTGTAATCTCAAAACTTCAAATTGTTCTTCGCCAGATTTACGTAATAAATTCCATAAACCAAAAAAACCTCAGTTGGCCGTGGCTAATTGACCGCGAAGCCAGGTTTGACGCGTGCTTAGCCCTCACCCCAACCCTCTCCCGCGGGGAGAGGGGGTTTACACCCTTCTCCCTGTGACCGAAGGAAATGCAGAGCCGGGAGAAGGGCTGGTGATGAGGGCCTGCGACATTGGCATCACATCCAACTGCGGCTCTCAGGATAAAACGATAATTTCATTTTTATCGATGTCAATGCTTATTCTCGAGAATTGCTGGAACCTCACAATATCCATAAAAATCTGGCGGCGCGAAACTTTTACCATTTGTGCTTCATGTCGAAAAAACGGGGGCCAAGGGCCCCCGAAATGCAGAGAGACAACAACATCAGTCTCGTCGTAACGAATTACTCCGCTAGCGGATCAATCGCCACCGCGCATGTTCTGCACCTGGAACAGGTTGGCAGGATTCCGTTTGGGATCGACCTGGCCCTTGAACTGCGCCGTGGTGCAGTGCTTGGACTGCACGTCAACCATGATTACCGCATCATCAACACCAATGCCGGCACCCTTGTTGATCGGCAGGTGATGGTCGGCGTTCGATTTACCAACGCTGAACACTTTCCACATTTCGCCCTTGCGGTCATAGATGTCGACCGCGCCATTCAGGTTCTGCAACTGGGCATCCATGTAGAAGGTGCGTTTGCTGATCGGGTGGTTCGGGTTGACCGGCACTGCTTCCAGCACATACACCTTGCGCAACTGCCAGGTAGCATCGAAGAAGCAGCCGCCCTGACCGCTATAGTTCACGAACTTGTAACCGTCCGCTTCCACCGGCATGTCGGTCGCCAGCTTCAGTTCATCGTGGTTCCACAAGGGCAGCAGCACGTTCTTTGTACCTTTGAAGGTCCACTTCATGTCGGAAACGCGGCCGTTATAGCCCTCGAAGTCCTCGATCATGAGATCGGAGCCGAGGAAGGAGTCGGTCACCTGACCCTGGGCCAGACGGCGCACGCGACGCTGGAAGCCGAGGTAGAGGTAGGCGTCGTCCATCTTGCTGTCGTCGTCGAAGCGCTGGATCAGGAGCTGGGTGTTCTTCAGATCCTGCGGCTCGTTGGCTTTGACGTAAATGGCGCGATAGATTCCCGAGGGATTCGGGGTGATATCCGGAACCGGCGCATCTTTAACGCGATGCATGAAGTTGAGGAAGTGAAAGTCGTACTTGATGGTCTTTTCCACCTGACCGGTCTGCAAGTTGCGGTACTTCCAGTAGAACGGCGAGATGATGGCGCCATCGCCCCAGTTCACCCCGTACTTGTAGTTCCAGGCCAGCTTGTCGCCGGCGTTCGGATCCTTGGCATCGGGTTCTTCCGGGAACGGGCGACCGGCTACGTAGCCCGTCAATTCGCCGGTCTTGGCTCCGAGCTTGGCCTTGTTGAGGTTGGCCTTGGTGGCATCGACATAGGGCTTATTGATGGTGAACTGGGTAGTGGCCCCGACCTTCATTTCGAACATGCCGTCCTTGATCAGCTTGTAGACGCCGACGCTGAGGGCATCCTTGAACTGGTCGACGTTGGCCTTGTTGATCACCGTGCCAACGGTCAAGCCGGGAAAACTCGGCATCCCCGCCTTGTAGGGGTTGAACGAGGTTTCGACGTCGGCCTCGGTGGCGGCCATGGCGCTTCCCATGAAACCGGCAACCAGCATGGGTAGTAAGGCTTTGAGTTGTTTTTTCATGTAATGTCTCCTTGGTTATCAGAACTTGTAGTTGAGCTTGACGTAAACGTCGTTTTCCTTGAACGCGGCACCGATCGGACCGGCGCGGAAACGACCCAGTGGTTCAAGACCGGAAAGGCCGCGCGAGTAGGGGGTCATTGGATTGGGATCGCCAACGGGTGCGGTGAATGGTGCAAAGGGGTTACACGAGCGGCAATCGTCGACTTTGTACTGACTGTTGCCATCGGCCCATTTGTAGTTGGCGCCGAAGGTCAGCTTGAGGTCATTGCTGAAGTTCCACTCAACCTGTGGCGCAACGGCAAATGCCCTGGCATTGAAGTCCCGGGCAAAGATGACCTGCGGACTGATCGTTCCACTCTTCAGGAATCCCTTGATCAGGAAGGTGCCGATGAAGTTATCCTGCCAGTCTGGAATGCCAACTGTGCCAAGCGAACGCTCTTCGCGCTGGAACTGGTAGATATGCTGCCAGAACAGTTGAGCCGAGAGGAGCGTGGCTGATGTCTCGCTGATGAACGGAATGAAGGTCGGACGATCCACCCCGACCACCATGCGCGAGACATTATTCTTCGAGTACAACTCTTCCCGTGCAGTGTTGGCAAATTCCTCGCCTTGGGTGAAAGCCAGCTCCGTCCGGACGGCAGCGCCGACCGATGGCAACTGGAAGTCCATCGAGCCACCGATCAGGTTAACCCGGGGAAACTCCATGTCGAAGGAGATCAGGAAGGGCCAGGCGCCTTGGGTTTGACCGGTGAACGAATTGACGGCGCCCTTTCCTCCATGAAGAGACGGCAACTGTGAGCGATAAGTCAAGGCATTCAGGGAGAATGACAATCCATCCTTGGTAACGCCTTCGTATTTCGCACCCAGTTGCGTGTTCTGCAGGCTCCACTCAGGCAGATTCACCTTGTTGATACCAATCTGGTGCGGGCCGAAGTTGGTAGCTAGATAGGTACCTTGCGCGACATTGGCGAAATTCGCCACCGTACCGCCGTTGTCCCACAGATTGGCCATGCCGCGGAAGAAACACCCCGCGTCGAGGATGACGTTGGGCGTGCCGCACTGACCCAGATTGTTCGGGCGGAACTTGTCGAAGTTCCACAACAACTGGATGTTGCGATCCTGCATCGAATCACTGGCGCCCATGCGGTATTCGGCCTGGGCGATCCACATCGGAATACGGATATCCGAGAGTTCGTCGTAAATGTTGTTGCGCGAGTAATCGACCGGGTTGATCACATCGAGCACCCGGAACAGATCGGTACGACCCCAGACCACCTGCTGCTTGCCGATTTTCAGGAAGACCGACTTGCCGTCTTCCAGGCCAATGGTTTTCTTGGCATACGCTTCGCGCAGAAAGTCCCAGCGATCATTGAACTCGGGCGCCTCAAGCCCGCTCAGTGTCTTGTCGCCGTAACCGCCAAAGTCGCGACAGCCACGCGAATCGGTATCACAAGGCCGAACCGGAACGGCAAAGGCTACGCCACCGTCAATGTTGTGCCAACGATCACCCAATGTCCTCAAACCGACATCCGGACTATTCGCTGCCAAGTTGGCAGAATTCAAGAAGGCGTTCTGTGCAGCAATGGCTGCTGCAGTTGCGGGGGGTAAGCCAGGCCCAGCCGGCGGGGCCGCACTCAAGCCAGCAGTGAGCATTCCAGCGGCACCTGTGTAATCCACAATCGGACCTACACCAGCGTAGGCCACCGGCACCAATGCACCGCCAACCGTGCTCTGCAGCATTGTCGGATTGCCTGCGGAACTACCCGCATTCCTCCCATACTCCCCACTATTCATGCGGTACACGCCATCCCAGCTGCCACGCAGAATGGTATGCACTGCCCAGCCGTTGCTCAGGCCCTTGTCGGCTTCCACCTGCAAGGTGTTGCGGAACTTCGCCAGGCCGGCGCTTTCGCGACGAGCGGTATGGTTTTCATAAGTCACGTCCGCCTTCCAGGCAGAGGCGTCTTCTCCCATGGCCGGCAGATTATCGTCGGCCACTACTTGCCCGGAAAAAGCCAGGACGGCGGCGGCGGCCATTGTCAGGTGTGCGCGTCGGCGCGCGCTTCTGTGTTGTTGTCTCAATTTCATGTAAAACCCCCTCCAATTAATTCTGTTGAAGAACTTCTGCTTTGCTACTCTCTCTATTTAATGGCCTCTGACGGGCCTCTTTGTATTAATCGTTTTCCAGAATATGGTCTTCGTCGTAATGCACGGCCGTCACGAACTTGGGCATGAAGACGACGCACCAGGACGGGACGATCAGCACAGCCGCAATCGCATTGACGATGAGCATGAAGCAAAGAAGGATCGCCGCGTCGGACTGGAAGCGCAGGTCGGACATGAAGATCCACAGCACGACGCCGGCGACCAGGGTGACCGCAGTAAAGCTGACGGCGTAACCGGTGGTGGCGACGGCGTTGACCACGGCCTTTTTCATGTCGCGCAGCAGGGCATACTCTTCGCGGATGCGATCCATGAAGTACACCGCATAGTCGATGCCGACCCCGACGCCCACCGCAATCACCGGCACCGTATTCACGCTGATGCCGATGTTGAGCGCTCCCATGTAGGCGTAGGTCATCAAGGTCGAGAAGAGCATCGGCAGAACCATCAGCCAGCCGGCATGAAGCGAGCTGTAGTAGATCATCACGATAACGAAGGCAATCAGCATGACGGCCGGGATGATGATCATGTGGTCGGTGTGCAAGGCCTGGTTGCCGGCCGCCGTGACGCCGATGATGCCGCCGCCAAGTTCGATGTGCAGGCCCGGAACTTCGGCCTGAATCTTCTTGATGCCCTCTTCCGCCAGCACCACGATGCGGCTGATCGTCTCGGCCTGGTGATCCTTGTAATAGAAGACCATGTTGGCTTCGTTTTCGTCGGCATTGACGAATTCCTTCAGGGCCCCGGGAATCGGGCTGGAGGCCATGTAGGCAAACATCAGGCCACCGATTTCATCGCTGGTGTCCGGCAACTGCATCCAGCGCGGGTCGTCGTTGTGCGTCAGCTTGTTCACCACGCGCAAGACGCCTGGCATGGCCTTGGTGCCACCCAGCGTCGGGTCGGAAAGCATGTGCGCCTGGAAGCGTTCGATGGCCGCCATAACCTCCGGCCGCTTGATGCCGCCTTTCTCCTCGGTGCGGGCGATCACATGCAACTCCTCGGAACCGGGGAAGCGGGTGTTGATCGCCTTGGTCGATACGTTGTAGTCGTGGTTCAAATGCAGCAGTGGCGAACCGGGCTCCGACTCACCGAGCTGTACCTTGGTCACGAAATACGCGCCGCCGATGGCGCCGATCAGGCTCAGAATCAGGATCGAACGTGCACCGCCTTCGGTACCGCCGGTCAGCGCCATGGTTCTGGCCAGGAAATCACGGATACCCTGGTTGCCGTTCTCGTGATTTTTCGGTGCCGGCAGGATGGTCAAAGCCAGCGGAACCATGAAGTGCACGGTGAAGATGACCGAGAAGCCCCAGAAACCTGCCGCCAGACCGAGCTTGAAGTTGAAGGGCGCCGCACCGAGCATCAGTACCGCGATCCCGACCGCATCGACGATGATGGCCAGCGAACCGGGGCGGAACAGGGCATCGAGCGCATTGCGCGCGGCCTTCTTGCCGTCGTGGACGATCGCCAGTTCCTCGTAGTAGCGCACCACCAGCTGCACGCCATGCGACGTTGCGCGGGCGGCGATCAGGAAGGGGATCGGCAGCGACAAGGGTTCAAGGTTGATGCCCATGGCGGCCATGAAACCGAGGCCCCAGATCGAGGACAGGGCAATGCCGAGCAAAGGCAGCGCGATGCCGTACAGGCGGCGGAAGTAAGCAATCAGCAAGGCGGACAGCAGTACCAGGGTCCACATCATGATCAGCAGGATCTGGTTGAGGTAGGTATAAACCCAGCCCGTAAGCACCGGGTTGCCGGTCACGTAAATTTTATGACCCGGTTTGTCCAGAATCTCTCGTCCTTTCTGCAACGCAGCAAAAGTCGCCGGGTAATCGATATCACCCTCGTTCAGTTGCGCCTTGATCAGGGCCGCCTTCATGTCTGGCGAAACGAGCAGGCCGTAGATGGTCGGATTGGCAATGACATCGTTGCGCAACTGCTCGAGTTCAGCGACGGTTCGCGTCGGTTTCTGCGCGTCGTAATAGGACTCGGAGGCGAAACCACCCTGGTCATCAAGAAAGACTTTACGCGCCGTGCGGTGGGTCAGACTGTTGACCAGGTTGTGGTTAACCCCCGGCAGGTTGTCGACGGTTTGCGTTGCGTCGTGAATGAGTTTGAGCGTTTCATCATTGAAGATGGTGCCCCTCTCGACTTCAACCGCCATCACGATCATGTTGGCACCACCAAAATTTTCTTTCAGGTGGTTATAAACCTTGATATACGGGTGATTCTGCGGCAGCAGATCGGAAAAATCGGTGTAAACGCGCAGACTGGGCAGGGCACAGCCAAAAAGGATCGTCACCAGCAAAACCAGCGACAGAACAATCTTCGGACTGCGGAAAATCCACTCCTCGCCCTTGTGCAGGGCGTGGGTAAGGGCATGACGTGACTTGGTAACCATGGTGTTATTTGTCTCCCTGGCTTATTGTTTGGCGAGTGTGCTGACAGCACGCAGCAGCCCGCCGGGGCCGCCGATGACGATGGCGGATTGACCCGGCAGCGATGCGCCGCCGCCCAGAAAGACCGGTACGGGATCCGAATAGGGCACGGCTCGCCAGCTATTTCCTTCAAGACGGGCGATCACACCGCCGGCTCCGACACCAAAGGGAACGCCGTCGTGCATGAACAAGCGGTTGAGCGTGGCATGCGCGGTGTTGTTCTGCTTGCTCCAGGTTTTACCGCCATCCGTGGTGTGCAGCATCTGGCCGGCCAGACCGCTCACCCAGCCTTCGTTGCGGCTGGCAAAGAGTGCCGCGTAGGGGTAGAAATCACCAGGAATCTTCGGGCCTTTCTTCCAGGTCGCGCCACCATCGTCGCTGGTCGCCGTCAAACCGAATTCGCCGAGAGCGATTGCATTTTTCTCGTCAAGAAACTGGATGTTGGTGATATGTGCATCGGCGCCAAGGTCGCTCGTCTTCCACGTTTTGCCACCGTCTGAGCTGCCGGAGATGACCGCGTTGATACCCGCCACCCACCAGCCACCATGACGATCGCAGGTCACTGCCAACGGCGTACGCGGCATTTCGAGCGGCACCGACTGCCAGTTCTTGCCGTCCGGATCGGCCGACCAGACCTTGCGGTAATGGTCGACCGCCAGGAACCCCTTGTCACCGCAGACGGTCATGTCGACCAGGGACGTATGTCCGAGCATGTTGCGCTCCCAGGTCTTTCCCTGGTCATTCGAGACCAGAACGGCGCCGCTTTGCGTGCCGACGACAACCACTTTGCCGTTGCTGGCAATGGACTGGCTGATGTCGTAACGCTGCACGGGGCGCTGGCGTTCGCTGGCGATGCCCGACAGATCGGGCCCTTGCGAACAGGCGCTGAGTCCCGCAATGGCAGCCAGCGTACTCAAGGCGCAAAGGCTCTGGCGCAACGCGGCCTGGTTTTGTTTTTTGCTGTTCTTCTTCACGGATCCTCCCTTTTGGGTGCAAAAAGCCCCGAACCGCCCGTAATGGCACGGTTTTCCCCCGTTATGTGTTGGGTCGGGAACCAATTCCCGACCCTTTTGATAAAGGCTTTTTAGCGCCCGAGTTCTTTGGCGGTTTTGCCGCCAATCCCCCATTGCGCCTTCGGCACGTCATGGATCCAGACGCGGACGTTTTCCATGGGAGCGCCAACGGCTTCGCTGAGTGCGGCACTCACTTTTTCGATGACCGCTTTCTTTTGTTCATCGGTACGGCCTTCGATGAGATAGATTTGAGCGAACGGCATGGTGATTCCTTCATTAAGGTTGAGTCAGTTCAGACAAAACGGACGTTGACGCTGCCCAGCGACTGGATGCGCAAGTTGACGTGATCGCCGGCCTTGACCGCAACGGCCTCGGTCACACCGCCCGACAGGATCATGGTGCCGGCCGGAATTTCCTCGCCATGCGCGCCAAGGTGATTGGCCAGCATGGCAATCGCCGCCGCTGGATGGCCGAGCACCGCAGCGCCGGCACCGATGGCCACCGCCTCGCCGTTCTTTTCCATGACCACGCCCAGGGTGCGCAGGTCCAGTTCAGAGACCGGAACCGCCTGACCGCCAAGCACGAAGCGTGACGAGGAGCAGTTGTCGGCAATCACACTCTTCAGGTCGAACTTGAAGTCGCGGTAGCGTGAATCGATGATCTCAAGACCGGGCATCACGAAATCGGTGGCTGCCAGAACCGCGCCAATATGGCAGCCCGGGCCGGTGAGGGCACGCTTGAGCACAAAAGCGATTTCCGGCTCAATCTTGGGATGAATCAGTTCACTCATTTTGATTTCGCCGCCTTCGCAGACACTGAAGTAATCGACGAGGAAACCAAAACACGGCGTTTCGACGCCCATCTGCTTCATCTTGGCGTGCGACGTCAGGCCGGCCTTCAGACCGACCACGCGATTGCCGCGCGCCAGCTTGCGGCGCAGGATTTCGTTCTGGATGGCGTAGGCATCATCCCAATCCATTTCCGGATGGGCTTCGGTGATCTTCAGGACATCGTGTGCTTGCAGTTCGGCGTTTTCAAGGTGCTCAGCCAGTTGAGCGATAGTTGTTTGATCCAGTTTCATGCCAGTAATCCTCGTGCGCGTGCCATGCTCATGGCGGTGTCTTCAATCATGTCTTCCTGTCCGCCGACCATGCCGCGACGGCCTAGCTCAACCAGAATGTCTCGCGCCGGCACGCCGTATTTGACGGATGCACGCTTGGCAAAGAGCAGGAAGGAACCATAGACGCCGGCATAACCGAGCGTCAGCGCATCACGGTCGATGCGGATCGGGAAGTCCATCATCGGTACGACGAGGTCTTCAGCAACGTCGGTGATCTTGGCGACATCGACACCCGTCTCGATGCCCATCAGGCTGCACACGGCGATGAAGACTTCCATCGGTGTGTTGCCGGCACCGGCGCCGAGGCCAGCCGCTGCCGCATCGATGCGGTTGGCCCCGACTTCGATGGCGGCGATGGAGTTGGCGACGCCCATGGCCAGGTTATGGTGGCCGTGGAAGCCGAGCTCGGTTTCCGGCTTCAGGGCGGCACGCACGGCACCGAGGCGTTCCTTGACGCCATTTGGCAGCAGGTGGCCAGCGGAGTCGGTGACGTAGATGCAGTTGGCGCCGTAGCTTTCCATCAGTTTGGCTTGCTTTACCAGGCCTTCGGCGCTGTTCATGTGGGCCATCATCAGAAAGCCGACGGTATCCATCTCCAGCTTGCGAGCCATGGTGATGTGCTGCTCGGAGACGTCCGCTTCGGTGCAGTGGGTGGCGACACGGATGGTGTGTACGCCCAAGTCACGCGCCATCTTGAGGTGGTCGACGGTACCGATGCCGGGGAGCAACAGAGCCGAGACTTTGGCCTTCTTCATCTTCGGGATGACGGCGCCAAGGTATTCCTCGTCGGTGTGCGCCGGGAAGCCGTAGTTAACCGAGGAGCCGCCCAGGCCATCGCCGTGGGTGACTTCGATCAGCGGCACGCCGGCTTCATCAAGGCCGGTGGCGATGCTGATCATCTGCTCGAGGGTCATCAGGTGACGCTTGGGATGCATACCATCCCGCAGGGTCATGTCGTGGACGGTGATTTTTTTGCCGCGTAGATTCATGTTCGTTTCTCCTTACGCGGTTGCGTTAAGAACGGGCTCGAGTTTGAGCGTGCCGTTGATGATTTCTTCGGCGAACATTTCCGCCGTGCGGGCCGCAGCGGCGGTCATGATGTCGAGGTTGCCGGCGTACTTGGGCAGGTAGTCGCCAAGACCCTGAACTTCGAGGTACACCGAGACGCGGTTGCCGTCGAACACCGGGCCATTGACCAGGCGGTAACCAGGAACGTACTTCTGCACTTCCTTGATCATCGCGTGGATGGAGTCGGTAATCGCCTGTTGGTCGGGCGTATCTTCGGTCAGGCAATGCACGGTGTCGCGCATGACCATCGGCGGCTCGGCCGGGTTGATGATGATGATGGCCTTGCCCTTGACGGCGCCGCCGACCTTCACGACGGCACCGGCCGTGGTGCGGGTGAATTCGTCGATGTTCTTGCGCGTGCCCGGGCCGGCGGATTTGCTGGAAACAGTGGCGACGATTTCGCCATAGGCGACTTTCTGCACGCGGGAGACGGCGGCGACCATCGGGATGGTGGCTTGTCCGCCGCAAGTAACCATGTTGACGTTCATTTCCTTGCGCCCGACCAGTGCCTTGAGGTTGACCGGGGGAACGCAGAAGGGTCCGATGGCGGCCGGGGTCAGGTCGATCATCATGACGCCGAGCGCATTGAGCTTGCGGCTGTTCTCGGCATGGACGTAGGCGCTGGTGGCGTCGAAGGCGATTTGCACGCCGTCTTCGAGCACCTGCGGCAGGAAGCCGTCGACCCCGGTGGCACAGGTCTTGAGACCCAGGTCACGGGCACGGGCCAGACCTTCGGATTCAGGATCAATACCGACCATCCAGGTCGGATCGAGATACGGGCTGCGCTTGAGCTTGTAGAGCAGATCGGTGCCGATGTTGCCCGGCCCGATCAGCGCGCATTTGATTTTTTTTGTCATTGCTTATGTTCCTGAAAAGAAATCGTTCAACACATCGAGGAAATGATGCCGCCTTCGACCCGCAGGGCTGCGCCGTTGGTGGCGGCCGAGCGCGGACTGCACACGTAGGTCACCAGGGCAGCCACTTCGGACGGATCGATGAAGCGTTTGAGGATGGAAGTCGGTCGGGCTTCGGCGAAGAAAAGACGTTCCATTTCGTCGAGGCTGACGCCTTGCGCGGTGGCCAGCTTGCCGAAAAATTCAGCCACGCCTTCGGACTTGGTCGGGCCGGGCAGCACCGCATTGACCGTCACCCCGGTTCCGGCGCAACTTTGAGCCAGACCACGCGAAACGGAAAGTTGCGCCGCCTTGGTCATGCCGTAATGGACCATCTCTGGTGGTGGATTGACGCCGGATTCGCTGGAGATGAAAACAATGCGGCCCCAGTTGGCCGCTTTCATCAGCGGCAGGTAATGGCGCGAAAGGCGCACGCCGCTCATCACGTTGGTGTCGAAAAAGCGCTGCCATTCACTGTCCGGGATGTCTTCAAACGGGACTGGATCGAAGATACCGAGATTGTTCACCAGGATATCGGCTTGTGGGCAGGCGGCGATCAGCACGGCAACACCTGCCGTGGTTGCCACATCGGCTGCAACACCGCTGACCACCGCCCCCGCTACCAGGCCGCGCAGACGTTGAACAGCATCTGCCACCCTTTCCGGGCTACGACCATTAACGGTGACAGCAACACCTTCGCGGGCCAGTTCGGTGGCAATGGCGAAGCCGATGCCTGCAGTGGAGCCGGTCACCAGGGCGCGCTTGCCGGAGAGTTGGAGATCCATCCGTGAATCGCCTTAGACGAACCGAACCGAGCAGCCACCGATGCCACCGATGGTGACACGCAGGCTGTCGCCGGCCTGCACCGGCACCATGGCGCCAAGTGCGCCGGAGAGGACGACGTCGCCAGCCTTGAGCGGGATGCCGAGATTCCCCAGTGTGTTGGCCAGCCAGACCATGGCATTGACCGGCGAAGCCAGGGTTGCGGCCCCGGCGCCGGTGACGACGATTTCGCCGTTCTTCTCGAGCACCATGCCACACAGGGACAAGTCGACCTTCTTCGGATCGACCAGTTTGTCGCCAAGAACAAAGACTCCGCAGGAAGCGTTATCGGCAACGGTGTCCTGAATCTTGATCTTCCAGTCGGTTATGCGCGAGTCGACGATTTCGAAACAGGCCATGACACCCTCGGTGGCGGCCAGTACGTCGGCGGCGGTGACGCCCGGACCCATCAGATCCTTGTTGAGAAGAAAGGCAATTTCGCCTTCGGCCTTGGGCTGGATCAGGGTGCTCATCGGGATCGACTCGCCCTCGTTGAACACCATGCCGTCAAGCAGATAGCCGAAGTCGGGCTGGTGCACGCCTAGCATGTTCATCACCGCCTTGCTGGTGACGCCAATTTTCTTGCCGATAACTTTCTCGCCCTTCTCCATGCGCCGCGACAGCATGCGCTGCTGGATGTGATAGGCATCCTCGATGCTGATCTCGAAGCCGCGCGAGCTCAGCGGGCTGACCGTCTTGCCGGTCGTCAGGGCTTCGTAAAGTTCGTCGCCCAGTTGCGTTATCTGCTGCTGTTCCATAGTCATTCTTTCGTTATTTTTCGGTAATAAAATCGCCGACCAGTCGGTTGAAACGGGCCGCGTGCTCGATCTGAACCCAGTGGCCACAACAGCCGAAGGCATGCAGTTGCGAGCGTTCGATGAGTTGAAGCAGGCGCAGCGAATTGTCTAACGGGATGATCTGGTCATCCCGCCCGTGGATGATCAGCGTTTCGTGGGTGATGGCTTTGATGGATTCCAGATCGCTGGCCATGGCTTCGACCCAGCGTTGACGCGGTGCCGGGAACATGGCCGAGAATGACTCCTGGAAGCCGGAGCGGATGCTGGCCTGATAGCGCAATTCGGCCAGTTCGTCGGTCACCAGGCTGCGGTCGAAGGCAAAGAAATCCATCAGGCGGCGCATGGCAGCCTGGGAGGGTTCATAACCCCAGGCCGCGTCCAGCCCCGGCGTGAGGCCGAAGGAAATACCGACGCTACCCATCAGCGCCAGCCGACGTACCCGTTGCGGGTGACGAATAGCCAGAGCCAGAGCAATGGCGCCACCGAATGAATTTCCGACCACATCGGTCTGCGCCACATCCAGGGCATCGAGAACGCCAATGGCGTGCTCGACCCAGGCATCCAGGCCATAGTTGATTCCTGCCGGGCGATCGGTAAAACCGAAGCCGACCATGTCCGGCGCCAGAACACGCGAACGCTTGGCCAGTTCCGGGATGGCCAGGCGCCAGTTGGCCCAGGCTGTCACCCCCCGGCCCGGAGCCGTGGATGAGTAATACAGGAAAACCATCGCCCTCATCGTGGCAATTGGTACTGATACCGGCAGCGATGATGCTGCGGCCGATTTCCGGGCTACTTGTGGTCATGGTCGTTCGCCGCTTAAAGCTTGATGCAGATGTTCTTGAGTTCGGTATAGAACTCAAGTGAATGCACGCCACCCTCGCGGCCGATACCGGACTGCTTGGAACCGCCAAAGGGCGTGCGCAGATCACGCAGGAACCAGCTATTGACCCACACCAGACCCACTTCCATCTTGCCCGCGACACGGTGGGCACGGGTAACATCCTTGGTGTAAATCGAGGCGGCCAGACCGTAAATCGTGTTGTTGGCGCGCTTTACCACGTCCTCTTCGCTGTCGAACGGCATGACCACCGTACACGGACCAAAAACCTCTTCGCGCACAATTGCTGCGTCGTCGCTGACACCGGTCCAGATGGTCGGCTGTACCCAGGCGCCGTTGGCCAGTTCGCCCGGCATCTCGGGAACGCCCCCGCCGGTGACAACCGTTGCACCTTCCTCGACGGCCTTTTTGTAATAGGACAGCACCTTGCTGCGATGCTCCTGGCTGACCAGTGGGCCTAGATTGGTCTTGGGGTCGCTCGGCACGCCCAGTTTGAGCGCTTCGGCGCCTTTCTTAAGTGCAGCAACGAATTGATCGAACAGCGGGCGCTCGACATAGACGCGCTCAGTGCCCAGGCAAACCTGTCCACAGTTGGAGAAGCAGGAGCGCAGGGTGGCTTCGATCGCCACGTCCAGGTCGGCGTCAGCAAAAACGATGGCCGGATTCTTGCCGCCCATTTCCAGTGATACCGGGCGGCCGCCTTCGGCCGCTGCCCGCATGATGGCGGCGCCGGTGCGTGTTTCGCCGGTAAAGGTAATAGCATTGACATCCTGATTGGTGGTCAGGAACTCACCGGCCGAGTTCGGGCCGAAGCCATGAACCACGTTGTAGACGCCCTTGGGAATCCCGCAAGCATTCATCACCTCGCCAAGCAGGGTAGCGGTTGACGGCGTTTCTTCGGACGGTTTGACCACCACGGTATTGCCGCAGGCCAGGGCCGGGCCGACCTTCCACGTCATCAGCAACAGCGGCAGGTTCCACGGACAGACCACGCCGATCACACCGACCGGGCGGCGCACGGCATAGTTGAGGGCGCCACGGCCATCCGGGGTCGCCATTTCAAAAAACTCGGTCGGCGCGTTCTTGATAACGTCGGCGAAGATCTTGAAGTTGGCGGCACCACGCGGAATGTCGATATGGCTGGCCAGGCTCTTCGGCTTGCCCGTATCGGCGCATTCGGCCTCCAGAAATTCATCGAAACGGCGCGTAATCTCATCGGCCACCTTGTTCAGGAGATCCGTACGCTCGTTCACTGTCATTTTGCCCCACGGGCCTTCCAGGGCGGCGTGCGCTGCGGCCACGGCGGCATCGACCTCGGCCTTGCCGGCTTCGTGCACCCTGCCGATCAGCGAATTATCAACCGGGGTGCGCTTTTCAAACTGCTTGGCGGTGGCGACAAATTCACCGTTGATGAAATTCAGGATTTGCTTCATTTTGCTGTGTTCCTTTGTTGTTTGCTGTTCTTAAACCAAACCGATGGCGGCCAGACCGGCTCGAGCACATTCTTCGTCCTGCGCTTCTGAAGCACCGGAGACACCGATGCCGCCCATCCACTCGCCCTCCCCAATCGGCACCCCACCACCAAAGACAATCAGCCGCGGCTGGCTGGAAAAGCCGAACTTCATCCCCTCGTCCTGACCGATCACCGACATCCAGGCTTTGGTCGGAAAACCGAAACTGGCCGAGGTATAAGCCTTGTCGATTGCTATATCTATCGAATGCAGAAAAGCGCCCGGCATGCGCAGAAAAGCCATCAGATTGCCACCGCGATCAACCACTGCAACATTGATCTTCCAGCCATTGGTTTCGGCATGAGCAACTGCCGCCGAACAGGCGGCAGCCGCCGCCTCGGCCGAAATGCCCGGCGTGTTGGCGGCAACTTGCATCAGGTCACCACGCTCAGGAAGGCATCATTGAGCTTGCGGTCGTGATAGAAAACGGCGGGACCCACTTCTTCCCAAGTCCAGGTCACCGGATGCATATCCGGATAGAAGTCGTAACCTCCACAGAATGTCTCGAGACGATTGCCGGAAGGGTCAAAGAAATAAATCGTCGTGCCGCGGGTGACACCATGACGGGTCGGACCAATGTCGATCGAAACACGGTTCATCGACATGATGTCGGCGGCGCGCAGAACTTGCTCCCAACTGTCGAGGCGGAAGGATACATGGTGCATCTTGTCGTCTTCACCGTGACGCACCATGGCGATGTCGTGCGCCTTGGTCGAACAGGTAAACCACGTGGCCAGATCGGTTTCGCCATCCTCGAGTTTGATGCGCTCGACCAGATTGAAACCAAGCACATCTTCAAAAAGCTTGCGATTACCATCGATGTCGCCGCCGTAGATCAGGCAGTGATCCAGACGTGACGGCGCGATCCCTTTCAGGTCAGGCACCCACGGTTCCGGGTTGGTGTAGGACATGCCGTTGCCAACGTCGGTCTTCTCGGCGTAGAGCTCGATGCTGTGACCGGTGGGCAGCTTGAAGCGCACGCGCTCGCCGGTTTCCAGCATCTCGCCAGCCGGAATGCGCTCGGTCTTGACACCATAGGCGTTCAGGTCGGCATCCAGCTTTTCCAGAGTCGCCTTATTCATCACCTTGAAGGCAAAGAAATCCATCCCTGCCCGCTCAGCCTGGCGCAGAACTATGCTGTTGTGGTCACGCTCGTCCCACGCCTTGAAGTACACCCGACCCTGGCTGTCACGGCCGGTTTCCAGCAGACCCATAACGTTGGTGTAGAAATTGACGCTCTCTTCCATGTCGAGCACGCGAATCTGCGCGTGTCCCGGACGTAAAACACCTGTCATTGCCATAATTGTCCCCTCTCCTGTTTAAATTTGGCGATCACAAAATTTCAACTTATTTTTACAGAAATTTACGTAATCAGTTTTTTGAAACGATATTACTACTCAATCTCGATGTCAATCTATATTCTCGAGAATTATAATAAAAAATTAAAGTACAGTTATTAAGGTAATATCCAATTTAATTAAACAACTCTTTTTCTCATGCTCAATCACACACCAACCTCTTTGTCAGGTGATCCCGAGCCAAAAACTCTTGTCGAGTCGGCCTATCGCGCTTTGCGCCGCGACATCGTCGAAGGGCGCCTGGCTCCTGGAGAAAAACTCCGCGTCGAGCACCTGAAGGACGACTACGGGGTCGGTGCCGGAACTTTGCGCGAAGCACTTTCCCTGCTTGTTTCTGACGCGCTTGTCGTTAGCCAGGGACAGCGCGGATTTCGCGTCTCTCCGGTCTCCCTTAAGG
The DNA here is from genome assembly GCF_049316945.1 of Propionivibrio sp. GTDB lineage: Bacteria > Pseudomonadota > Gammaproteobacteria > Burkholderiales > Rhodocyclaceae > Propionivibrio. Next base: position 33,113 of record NZ_JBMOJE010000006.1, read on the forward strand.
ATTTTGAGGACATCACCAATACGCGCCTGATGCTGGAAAGTGAGGCGCTGCGCCTGTCCATTAAAATGGGAGACGAAGCCTGGGAAGGCGAACTGCTGGCCGCCTTCCACCGCTTGTCCAGAGCAGAGGAAAGACTCATCGACATGAGCTGCCGCATCGAGTGGGAAGAGCGTAACCGCATCTTTCATGAGGTATTGATTTCCGCCTGCCCGTCGCTGTGGCTCAAACACTTTCTTGCCATCCTCTACCGTCAGGCCGAGCGTTACCGCAGCCTGTCGCTCTACCTGCAACCGGTTCCCAGAGACGTTCATGCCGAGCACCAGAATTTGTTCAATGCCACCATGGCGCGCGACGCCGACAAGGCCGTTGCCATCCTGAAGGAACATATCCTGCTCACCTTCCAGGCATTCCAGACACATCCGGAACTGTTGAACGAAAAACTCCAGTCCTGAATCATCACCCCAACTCCTGAGCTGGTGCGGCTTTGACCTGCCCCAGTCGGCACACGTTTTTGCACATTTTCCCGAGCACCTTGAGGCGAATGTCGCTCGTCGGTTTAACCCGGCAAGCCAGCACCCGGCCTGCCGCTTCATCTTCCTCGCTGACATAATCACGGCTCATCACCCGCTTCTGGTACGTACCCTCGGTGATTTCCACCTTGCACACACCGCAGCCGCCGCCGCGACAGCCCACCGGAATTCCTTTCTTGCCGAGACGTTCCATCCCGACCAGCAGGGATTCCAGCGGCGAGCAGCGGAAGCTTTCGCCGGTTTCCTCGATCACCACGCTGTAATAGACCATGCCCGCCTCCCTGCGCCGTTCAGATATTCTTGAACAAGGGGCTCTTCAACTGCTGCGAGGCATCCGCCGCGGAGAAGAACTTCTCCATGTAGATGTCGCGCTCGAAGAGGCGGCCTTGCATCAAAGTCGAGATACAGGCTTCGATCATTGCCGGCGGACCGCACAGGTAGGCCTTGTGACCGCGAAAGTCATTGTTGAAATGTGCTTTCGCCGCCTCGTGTACGAAACCGCGCGCTACGCTCCAACTTGATCCCTCCGGCTCGTGCGACAGGGAAGGGACATAGCTGAAGTTGGCGTGTCTGGCAGCCAGTTCGGTAAACTCGGCGTGGTAATAAAGCTCCTGCAAGTTGCGTTGGCCATAGATAAGCGTCATCGGCAGTTCGCAACCATTGTTCAACAGATCGGCAATCATTGACTTCGGACTGGAGAGGCCGGAACCCCCGGCCATGAAGATCAGCGGTACATTGGCCGATTTCTTCACGAAAAAACGGCCATAGGGACCGCTCAGATTCAATTTCTCACCGACCTCCAGTTTCTCGTGCAACCAGGTGGTGACCTGCCCACCGGGAACGATGCGCACGTTCAACTCGACCCTATCCGCCTGCGCAGGGGAATTGGCCAGTGAAAAGGCCCGCGATAGACCGCCGAGCGCAGGCACCTCGAGATTGATGTACTGCCCGGCCTGGAAACGTAGTGGCCGGTCCAGCTTCAACCAGATGCCACGGATGGTCGGCGTCAAGGCTTCGATACGCACCACTTCGCCTGCGTAATCCTCGACCGGCAGGTTTTCGGCGTCGAGATCTTCATCGATCTCGGCTTCGATCACCGTGTCGCATTCCAGTCGTGCGCAGCAGGCCAGGGTTTTACCTTCCTCACGCTCGAAATCCATCAGGGCGAAGGTGGAAGCCTCGCCATGATCGACTTCGCCGTCCACCACCTGCACCTTGCAGGTTGCACAAAGGCCGTGACAACAGGCGTGCGGCAGGTAAATTCCGGCGCGCAGCGCAGCGTCGAGAATGGTTTGCCCGTCTTCGACCTCAATGGTCTGACCAAGCGGCTCAATGGTTAATTCGTAGCTCATGACGCCCCCGGTTTACGAACAGCTGCCGTCGATGCCCTTCAGGCCCGGCGTCTGCAAACGCAGCATGTCCTTGTGCTTGAGCCCCTGCTCAGCCAGTGTCTTGGTCATATCCGGCTGCCAGGGTTTCCCCGACTTGAGCCAGGTAGCGGTCTTGAAATCGACCTTGGCCCAATCCGGGTGGTAACCGAAAGAATGCGGCAGGTGCTTTTCACACAATTCGCTGAACGGCGTACTCGGCGGCAGGCAATAGGCGAAAGGGGCGCAGAACATCAGGTGGTCATCCCAGCCAACGTAGAGCAATTGACCGCCGTGGAATTTGTCCTGCGTATCGGCGGGTGGGAAGTTATAGTCTTTGAGTGCTGTTACAGCCATTTTTGTCTCCTAATTCTGGTTCGGGAGGGCGTAAATGCATACGCCCTCCACTCACATCAAACGATCAGGTGTTCTTGGTCGCCATGCCGCGCCACGCAGCAAAATTTGCCTGATCGCGCGAGCCTTCGAAATCGAGGTTGTCCTTGCCGTTTTCGAAGTGGTACCACTCAAGCACCTTGGCCAGCGGATCGAAACCTTCGACGGTCGGATCAGTGCCTTCCGGAAAACAGTTGCCCTGGTAGATTTGATGTACTGGCAACCACGCCTGGATGTACTTTTGCGGCTCATCGTCAAAGATGCGTTTACAGCCGTCCGAACAGGTGTGGTACTTCTCGCCCTCGTAATCCGATTCGCGATAGCAGATCTTGGTCGGATCGTCCGGCTCGGTGAAGACCATCGGGATCTGGCAAACCTGGCAGAGCATGGGCAGCGTGTTGGTGTAGAAACGGTTGCCTTTCTCGGCTTCGTCGCGCCAGTGGGTGAAACGCGCCCGATAGTACTTGTCGAAGGTGTTCGGATACTTGGCCGACAGCCAGTCCATTTCCTCGTCGCTCGGCATCCAGGTATGGAAAGCGGCGGCACCGCCGTACTGATAGAAGGTTGCCCAGGCTTGATGCGAGAGGTGCTCCTTATCGATCGAGCACTGCGCAATGCAGTCCGGCACCTTGATGCCATAGCGCGCGAGGTCGCCGAACAGCGCGCCACCATTCTGCTCGAAATAGATTTCCCAGGACTCTTTCCAGCTCATCACGCGCTTCGGCAGCATGTAATCCATCATCATGGCCACCAGGGTCAACACGCGGACGCCACGCCAGGCCCATTTGTCGATCCACTTCTGAACGATCGGCAGGTTGTCCGGGTCCTGTTCGAGCATGAACTTGATGCACTCAAGGCCGAGTGTCATGTGCCGGGCTTCGTCGGACTGCGCCGAGAAGCCGAAGGTCACCGTCGCCATGTCGCCGTTGTAGGCGGCACCGGACATGAAGGGCACGAACAGGAGGTTGGTCAGCACATATTCGAAGGAGAAGCCGATGGCAATCATCCACTCGAAAGGCCCGGCACTGAAAGCGTCGTCGAAGAAGGACTTGGGCACCGAGAGATACCAGACGCGCTCAAGCATGTGCTTGAAATCGTGGAAACCGTCGTAGTGCTTGTTGTAGTTGGACAGCGCATGAATCTGCGTCTGTGCATGACGGACTTCGTCGACCGACTGCATCAGGCAAGCAACGCGCGGGCCAACACCCGGGAAGTTGCGGCCGGCGGCGGCAAAACCACGGTGGGCAACGTATTCGAGCGGCGAAATACCGGTCAGGAACAGCTTGATGGCATTCAGGTAACGCGCATCGGTGATGCCAAGGTGGCCATTGTTCTGGGCAAAGGCATCGAGCACGGCGTACAGCTTGCGCTCCTTCTCAGCCTGATACTTCCAGTAGGAATCCATGGTCAGGCGGAAGGGATCTTCCCACTTGTCCCAGTCGTGAATCTTGATGCCTTCAAACGTCGCTTGCGGAAATACCTTGTCCATCGGCTGATAGCTGGTTTCCCAGCCCAGGCCGCGTGTCATGTGGGCATATTTTTCCTTGATGCCCAGCTTTTTCTTGGGGGCGTGCATATCCATGCTTGTCTCCTTTATCAGTTAGGCCAGGACAGTTTGAACTGGTCGTCGTCTTCGTCCAGGTGTCCGGAAATGGTGATCAGATTGACCTGCAGCTCTTGCAGGTCGAATGAACGGCCAATCAATTCCTCGATGGATTCGCGCTTGATCACCAGGCTGCCTTCGGCATCGATCTTCACCATGGCCGGTGATTCGTGGGCTACGGCGTGCGGGTTATCGGCCAGCACCGCCTCGATGATCGGGCGGGTATCTTCATTGATCTGAAATGCGATAAATACGGTTGACATGAGATTTCCTAAACAGAGAGGCCGAGCTTGGCGCAGCGGGCGCTGAATTGAGCCGTCACTTCGGCCAGAACGCTCTCGGACTTGTCACCGAAGGCTCGATTGGCGATGGGAACCAGCGCTTCGAGAACCGGGGCGCGATACTGTTTGACCCAGTCGCTGATCAGTGCTTTGTTTTCTGGTAACTCTGCAGCGGCAACCTTGATCTGGGCATCGACCCACTTGGCGGTTTCGGTGGCCCACTCAGACATGAAGCGGGTCATCATGGAGATGGCCGTGCCCCCCTTGGCGGAAAACTCGCCATCAAGGTAGTCATATAGCAGCGGATAGGAGAGGCCCTCGAGGACTAAATTCTGGGCTACAAAAATCTCGAACCAGTCCTGTACCACCAGGATATTCTCGACGTGACAACGCATCGGTTGCCATAGCGCCTCGCTCATCCAGGCTTCCTTGGCTGTATCCAGCGCTTCCGGACCATCAAGCACCAGGCCAATGCGCGTCAGATACTGAGCCACGGCCAGGTGATCCATGGCGTGATAGAGGCAGGGTTGGGTTATGGCCGTACCGTAACCATAGGCGGAAATGAATGAATTCCCCATGTTGCCGCCCCACTCGACATGGCGCATGGGAACCAGGATATCCAGCGCGATCTGCTTTTGATCCGCCGGAATCATCTCGGCCAAGCCGCGATCCTCAATCATTGCAAAGCAGGAGTCGGCGGCGTCCTGCTGCCGAGAGCGGGCTATTGTCCATGCTCCGTAATAGAATTGACGTGGATCTTTCAGGGCATACCAATCCTTCATCTGCACCTTGGTACGACGCTTGTCGAACAGTTGCAACTCTGGTTCCCACATCGGACGGTAGTGAAAAATATCCGTCTGCTGGATATCGTACGTACCTTCCTGATAACGGCTGGCCGGCTTGTCGCCGAAACGCCGCGCGATGTTGTCGAAGGTATGTCGCAACGGCTTGATGGCTACCGTGCGCAGATCAATTTCCATTTTGTGTCTCCTCTTGTTATTCCCGCAAGCGGGATGGTTAAACCGAATCTTCAATTTCCTTCAGCGAAGCCGCGTTCAAGCGCGCCACCCAATCACCCTGCCCAGGCGTTGCCGGCTCAAGAACGATGACTTCATTGGTCAGGCAGAACTCGTGAAATGCAGCTTCAGGAAGCATCAGTTGGACGCAAAGTGCTGGGTCACCGATGGCAAACTCAAACTCGATGAAACCATCGGGCCTCTGCTCGCAAACACGCACGTATCGACGCGTCGCATCAAAGGTGCTTTCCGGCCGATTATTTTCTTGTTGATCCATGCGTTATTCCTTCTGTGGCGGCGCCCTGATTTTTAGCGTCTGGACACTTCCTTATTCAAGGAACGTGCCACATGATTAAGATTATGTTTTTATTGCATAATGCTAAAATCAGAAGGGCATTGAAGCAGCATCAAATTACGATTTGATCAATTCATTTCGCCGGATCTAATCATATGATCAATCGCCTTTACTCCGGCATTTTTGCCAGTCTCGATATTTTTCATATTTTTCACACTTCAATAAAATATTGTTTTTAAGGTAAAACCGTTAAAATTGCGCTCTTGAAAATCCCGTGTAAGCGCCTCTCGTCGGGTTGCAAGATTGAAGGACAAGCAATGACGACAATTCAGTATCCGGAATCGAATGACCTGCGCGAGCTGGTACGTTTTTCCGAAAAAGACGGAACCATCTGGCTCGCCGGAAACCGGATGGTGCTGATGCACACTGCCGCCTTGGGGTCGTTGCGCAAGGAACTTATCGGCTCGGTGGGTAAGGAACACACCCGCCGTATCCTCACCCGCATGGGCTACACCTCTGGGGTACGCGATGCCGAACTGGCCAAACGTATTCGCGGACACCAGTCGGCAACCGACGCCTTCTTCTCCGGCCCACAACTACACATGCTGGAAGGTGTCGTCCAGGTCACCCCGGTCCATATGCACATGGATATCGAGAGCGGCAAATTCACCGGTGAATTTCTCTGGGAAAACTCCTGGGAACAGGAAATCCACATGCGCGACTTTGGCCAGTCGGAAGAGCCTGTCTGCTGGTCGCAAATTGGCTACGCTTCGGGCTACACCTCGGCCTTCATGGGTCGTTTCATTTTATTCAAGGAAGTTGAATGTGTGGCCTGCGGCCACAACCATTGCCGTATTGTTGGCAAGCCGCTGGAAGAATGGGACGACGCCGAAGCGCACGCCAGCTATTTCCAGCCGGATTCCATGCTCACCCACCTGCTGGAATTGCGCACTCAGATCGATTATCTGCGCACCACGATCTCTCAGCAGACGCAGACACCTCAACTGATTGGTAATTCCAAGGGTTTCAAACATGCGTACGACCTGGTTTCGCGCGCTGCCGTCACCCAGGTTTCCGTGCTGCTACTCGGCGAAACGGGTGTCGGCAAGGAGCGTTTTGCACGCACCCTGCATCAACTCAGCAAGCGGCGGCACGGGCCCTTCGTGGCGATAAACTGTGCGGCACTGCCCAATGAGCTGGTCGAATCCGAGCTTTTTGGCGTCGAAAAAGGCGCCTACACTGGCGCGCAGACCTCTCGCACCGGTAAATTCGAGCGCGCGGACGGGGGCACGGTCTTCCTTGACGAAATCGGCGAACTGCCCCTGGCTGCCCAAGCCAAGCTGTTACGAGTACTCCAGGAAGGGGAAATCGAAAGGCTGGGCGATGATCGCGTGCGCAAGATCAATGTACGCATCGTCGCCGCTACCAATGTCGATTTGCTAACGGCGGTCAAGGAAGGGCGCTTCCGTACCGACCTTTTCTATCGCCTGAACGTTTACCCGATCCAGATTCCACCACTACGCGAACGAGTCGCCGATATCCCGCCACTGGTCGAAGTCTTGCTGAACCGTTTCAGCACACTCTACGAAAAAAAGCTGCTTGGCGTCAGCGACAAAACCATGCAGGCTATCAAGCGTCACCAATGGCCGGGCAATGTGCGCGAACTGGAAAATATTATCGAACGCGGCGTGATTCTCGCCCCGCAAGGCGGCTGGATCGAACTGGAGCATTTGTTCACCCACGTCGGAGAGTCCAAAAACTGGGAACACCTGATTTCCGCCGCCGGCAATCTGGAGAACAAACCCGCACCCTGCCGTACTGCAGCCCTGCTCGAAGCTATTCTCGGCAGTGGCATCTCCTTTGAAAGCCTGGAAATCAGCTTGCTTGAAGAAGCTGTAAGACGCTCGGATGGCAACCTGTCCTGCGCCGCCCGTCTCCTTGGCATTACCCGCCCGCAGTTGCAGTATCGGCTAAAGAAAAAAGACCTCGATTAAGCACCAGGAAATAACCATTGACGTTCCGGGAATTGAAATCCTCGGTGAAGATAATGAGCGATATCTCTTTACTCAATTCCATTGACACGATTACTAAAATTCGAAAGCAATCATTGCGATGAACATACCTGTCAATCACTTCAAAGAAGGCCTGCAAGCTGGCCAAACGCTCTTTGGTCTTTGGCTCGGCCTCGGTGAAACCTTCAGCGCTGAAATTTGTGCCGGTGCCGGGTTTGATTGGCTGTTGATCGATGCCGAACATGGTCCGAATGACTTGAGGAGCATCCTGTCGCAACTGCAGGCAATAGCCCCCTATACATCCCAGCCTGTCGTTCGACCGCCACAGGGCGACCACGTACTCATAAAACAACTTCTGGAAACAGGTGTGCAAACGCTACTCATCCCGATGGTAGACACTGCAGAGCAGGCAGCCGGACTGGTCGAGGCGATGCGTTATCCTCCTGCAGGCATTCGCGGTGTCGGCAGCGCCTTGGCCCGTGCCTCCCGCTGGGGCAGGGTTGATGACTATGCAGCCTTGGCGAATGACCAGATGTGTTTGCTGGTTCAGGTAGAAACAAAAATCGGCTACGAGAATCTGGACGCTATCCTCGCCGTTGAAGGCGTTAACGGTGTCTTCTTTGGTTCGGCCGACCTCGCTGCTTCGTATGGATTTCTTGGTCAATCAACCCACCCGGAAATCGTGGCTGCGATCGAAATCGGACTGAAAAAAGTATTTGCAGCAGGAAAATCCGGTGGCGTCTTGTGTAGTGACAAATCCCTGAACCAGCGATATCTCGCAGCAGGAGCGCGATTCGTCGCTGTGGGAGTCGACGCTTTATTGCTGGCAGGTGCTACAACAGAACTTTTGAGAACTTACAAGACTGATTCAATGATTCTTCCGGTGGCGACCTCATACTGATCTTTCTGGACGATTTTTTGCTCTAAGGCAAAGACGATGAAATTTCCATTATCCCCAATTTATGTAACAAGAGGCTGCAGGCAAGTAGTAAAGCACTGTCGGCCAGTGCCGTAATCGATCCAGTGAAGGAATTATATCCAAATGGACAATCAAAAGGATTTCACAGGGCAAGTGGTGCTCATTACCGGTGGTTCGCGGGGCATAGGCTATGCAACCGCCGAGGCTTTCCTCAGGCAAGGAGCACAGGTTGCGACCTGTGCGATGGACGAGAACCGCCTGGTGACTGCCTTGGCACAACTTGCAAAACTTGGAGAGGTGGCTGGCTGGCGTGTGGATATATCCGATTTCGACGCCGTTGATGAACTCGTCCGACTTACACTGGAGCGTTTCGGCCGCATCGACGTGCTGGTCAACAATGCGGCACGCATCGCGGTGGGCAAATTTGCTGAGCAGAAGTGGGTGGTAATCGACGAAATCATCGATGTGAATATCAAAGGCACCCTTTACGTCACCCATACCGTACTTCCACATATGCTGAAAAGAGGTGCTGGCTGTGTGATCAACATCTCCTCGTCACTTGGAACTTTCGGCATGTCGGGTGTAGCCGCTTACTGCGCAAGCAAGTTCGCTCTCGTCGGATTCACCGAGGCGTTGGCCCAGGAAGTGAAATGGGCCGGGGTGCGAGTCTACGGCATGACGTTAAGCATGTCGGCCACCGACATGCAAGTGCAATTCTCCGGCTACCGTGATGGCATGCCACCGGAGATCGTAGCTGAACAGGTACTGTTGCTTGCAGGACCCAATCCACCGATCGAGACGGGGACTTGCTTGAAGACATATCTCTGAACAATATTTAAACCTGTGCGAAAATCTTTTCTAGGTAAGCAAACATGCTCTGGATCAGACTTTTCCTCCCCTTCAGCAGCACCTTTTCCTGTTCTACCCTTTTCGTACCGCCAATGCAGTGATCGGCCCGGTATTGATCGCGAAACTGTAGCTCGGTTCCGCCGATCCTGGCCCTTTTCACCACCTGCAGATTCTTTCCGTAGCGCTGACACTCATGTGGAAATTATGAAACTGGCCGTCCGCTATGCGGCTGCGAGCAGACGGTCGATTAGCGTAGTAACGAATGTCTCTTATGGGTCGCTACCGGCCGGCCGGCATTACGAAAACATCTAGTCAGCACTAGCGGAACAGCGGAAACCTTGGCCGGGATGGCGTCATTTTGGGTGGCGGTTTTCGGTCGTTCTGGTTGGCTGGTTTGGGATGGAATGATCGCGCAGGCCGCTGTCGACGGCCATCTCGGCGGCATCGAGGCCAGCATGGCCTATCACTCGGTTTGCGTCGGCGTGCCGTGTAGCGGTTCTGACCTGTGTGCGCGGCATGGCCGCCGCTGGCCTTCAAACGCCGGCCAGCCCTGCGAAGAAGTAGAGCGCCAGCCATAAGGCGGTGCAGCGGCGCAGGAGGGTGAGGGCGCGGGCGATGTCCTGGCCGTTGGCCGGACGACCTTCGCCGAGGGCGGGCCGCTGCTCGACCTGCCCGTGGTAGATGGCCGTGCCGCCGAGTTCCAGGCCCAGGCTTCCGGCGCCTGCCGCCATCACCGGGCCGGCGTTCGGGCTTTCCCAGTGCGGCGCCTGTTTGCGCCAGCAGCGCAGGGCGCGGCGCGTCTGGCCGAGCAGGGCGTAAGAGAGCGCAGTCAGGCGGGCCGGCAGGTAGTTGAGCAGGTCGTCGAGGCGTGCGGCCGCCCAGCCGAAGCGCAGGAAGCGCTCCGTCTTGTAGCCCCACATCGCGTCCAGCGTGTTGGCCAGACGGAAGAGCAGGGCGCCCGCCCCGCCAAACAGGACAAACCAGAACAGTGCGCCGAACACGGCGTCGTTGCCGTTTTCCAGCGTTGTTTCGACGCAGGCCTTGGCCACGCCGCTCTCGTCGAGGGCGCTGGTGTCGCGCGAAACGATCCAGCCGACGTGCTGTCGGGCGGCTGGCAGGTCGCCGGCGGCCAAGTCGGCGGCGACGCGCTCGGCGTGTTCGGCCAGACTGCGCCCGCCCAGCGCGAGATAGAGCAGGGCGACATCGATCAGCCAGCCGACGAAGTCGCCGCGCTTGCCCCAGAAAGCCAGCGCCACCCAGGGCACGACGATCAGCGCCCAGGCCAGCAGGCCGCCGGTGCGGCGCCATGTTCCACGATTCAGGGCACGTTCTGCGGCATTGGCCAGCGTGCCGAAGCCAACCAGCGGATGCCAGCGTCTGGTCTCGCCAAGCAGGCGGTCAAGCGCAACGCCAGCCATCGCGGCGAGGGGCAGCCAGAGGGTCGCCGGGACGTAAAGCGTAAAGAGATCGGGCGACATAGAGGAATGCATGAAGGCCGTGATGGAGAAATAAGCCGGGATTTTACGATGAATAGGCCGGAAGAGCAGCGGCAGACTCCTGCGCTGGTTGTTCAGGGCGGCACCCGCCAGTAACCATTGGACAGTGCTGCTTGGCCTGCGCTGCCGTGTTTTCTACGTTGCCGGCCTTTCAATCGGCGCAGGAAGTCGCTGAAAACAGAGCAGGGAAATTTTCGGCATGAGGCTGAAAGCCGCATGGATAGGCGATCTTCGATAGACATACCCGGCAAGCCGCATGAACGCTGGCTCGCCGGGCATGATGCCGCAAGATCGCCATTCTGCGCGGCTTGCAGCGGTGCTGAATTTACTTGAGCGTCAGCGGCAAACCTGCCGCCACCAGCGTCACCTTTTCGCTAACTGCTGCCACCCGCTGATTCAGGCGGCCCTGTTCATCGGCGAACAGGCGCGACACGGCGACCATCGGGACCACGCCCCAGCCCACTTCGTTGGAAACAATGACGATCTTTCCCGGCAGTTGCGGCAGGGTATCGACCAGCGCCTGCACTTCGCCTTTGAACAGCGGGCAGTCGACCGTTTGACCGGCCTCGGCCTGAGCGGCTGACGCACCGGCAAAGAGCAGGTTCGACAGCCACAGCGTCAGGCAGTCCACGAGCAGGCAGACGTCTGGCGCCGCGTGCTTCTGCAAGGTCGCGGCCAAGTCGAGGGGAGCCTCGACCAGCCCCCAATCGGCCGGACGCCGCGCCCGGTGCAGGGCGATCCGGTGCGTCATTTCGCCGTCCAGCGCCTGCGCCGTCGCCACGTAGATGACGCGCAGACCGCTTTCCGCAGCGCGTTTTTCCGCCAGCGTGCTTTTGCCCGAGCGGGCCCCGCCAATGATCAGTTCTCTCATGCGGCAAGTTTACAGCGAAATTCGCACGCGCGCCCCGAGCGTATAATCGTCCCTTTTTTCAGGCAGCTCTTTCAGGCCACTTTCCCATGCAATTCGCCATTCCCTCGCTCGACAGCATCCTCGATCCGGCCCTGCAAAACAAGATCAACGCCAAGACCAAACCGCTCGGCGCACTCGGCCAGCTCGAACAATTGGCACTGCAGGTCGGCCGGATTCAGCAGACGCTGACGCCGAAATTCTCGCAGCCCCACCTGCTCGTCTTTGCCGGCGACCACGGCGCGGCCAAGGCTGGGGTCTCGGCTTACCCGCAGGACGTGACTTGGCAGATGGTCGAGAACTTTCTGGCCGGTGGCGCAGCAATCAACGTTTTCGCCCGGATTAACGGTCTGGAGTTGAAGATCATCGACGCCGGGGTGGCGCATGATTTCGGGCAGCGCGACGGACTGATCGACGCCAGTATCGCGCGCGGCACCCGCAACTATCTCGAAGAACCGGCGATGAGCGCCGGCGAATGTGCCGCCGCGTTGGCCAAAGGCGCTGAACTCGCTCGCACGCTGGCCGATGCCGGCTGCAATGTGCTGGGCTTCGGCGAAATGGGCATCGGTAATACGGCCTCAGCCTCGCTGGTCACCCATGCGCTGACTGGCACGCCACTCGTCGATTGCATCGGGCGCGGCACCGGCCTCGATGACGCCGGTCTGGCGCGCAAGCGCGAGCTGTTGGGGCAGGCCGTCAAGCGTGCCGCCCTGCCGGCCAATGCCGAAGCGCTGAACGTACTCACCGAGTTCGGCGGCTTCGAGATCGTGATGATGGCCGGCGCCATGCTCGGTGCAGCCGAACGCGGCATGACGCTGCTCATCGACGGCTTCATCGTCACTGCGGCGCTGCTCGCCGCCTCCCGCATTGAGCCGGCAATCCGCGACTACTGCATTTTTTGCCACCGCTCGGCCGAACCGGGCCATCTCGCACTGCTGCACGTCCTCAATGCCAATCCGCTGGTCGATCTCGGTCTGCGCCTGGGCGAAGGCACCGGCGCGGCGCTGGCCTGGCCGCTGCTACGCGCCGCCGTCGCCTTCCTCAACGAAATGGCCAGTTTCGAGGCGGCCGGCGTCAGTGAGAAGATTTGACTTTAAACCTTAAAACCTCAGTCTATCCACGAAAATCACGAAAGACACGAACAAAATCAAGAGCTTGATCTTTTCCTTATTCACCTTTTGGGTGGCCATCTTAAGCTTATTATCTCCTTGATTCTTTTCGTGCTTTTGGTGTTTTTCGTGGACGAGCTGCTTTTTCTAGGTTAAATTTTTCACCGCCAAGTCACCAAGGTGCACCAAGTTAACTTCTTGTTCTTCTTGGTGAAACTTGGTGTTCTTGGTGACTTGGTGGTTCGCTGTTTTTTTTGACTGTCTACTAGACCATGCCCATCCGTACCGAACTCGAATACCTCTTCGGCGCTATCCGCTTCTTCACGCGCTTGCCCGTCCCGGCCTGGGTCGGGCACAGCAGTGAAAAGCTTGAGCGATCCTCGCGCTACTTTCCGGCGGTCGGCCTGATCGTCGGCGGTATCGCGGCGCTGGTCTTTGCGCTGACCTCCTTCATGTGGCCGAAAACGCTGGCCGTACTGGCTTCGATGGCAACAACGCTCTACCTTACCGGCGCTTTTCACGAAGACGGCTGGAGCGATATGGTCGATGGCTTCGGCGGTGGCTGGGAAAAGACGCAGATCCTGGCCATCATGAAGGACTCGCGCATCGGCAGTTTCGGTGCTGTAGCGCTGGTCATCCTGCTGCTCGCCAAGTTCTGCGCACTGGTCGAAATCGATTTGCTGTTGATTCCGGTAACGCTGATTGCCGGGCATGCCTTCTCGCGCCTGTGCGCGATTTCCCTGCTGCGAACACTCGACTATGTGCGCGACGAGGGCAAGTCGAAGCCGCTGGCCACCCGCATCGGAGGCGGTGAACTGGCTTTTGCCGCGCTCACTGCTCTGCTTCCTCTGCTCCTCCTGCCGCCGCAGCAAACCGTCGTCGCAATCATTTTCGCAGTACTTGCTACGCTGTGGCTCGCACGCCTGTTCAAACGGCGCATCGGCGGCTACACCGGCGATTGCCTCGGCGCCACGCAGCAGCTTTCCGAAGTCGCCTTCTATTGCGGGTTGCTGTGCAGGTTTTCCTGATTCGTCACCCGCGGCCCTTGATCGACGCCGGCATCTGCTACGGCCAACTCGACATCGAGTCGGAAGACGCGCTACCCGTCTCGGCACGCCTCAGGCCGTTGCTGCCGGAAGGCACGCCGGTCATCTCCAGCCCCTTGCGCCGTGCTCGCCAACTGGCCGAAGCACTTGACCCGGCAGCGCGCATCGATGCCCGCTTGTGCGAGATGGACTTCGGCGAATGGGAAGGCCAGTCGTGGGAGGACATCGGCCGCCATGCGCTTGATACGTGGGCCGCTGATGTTCTTCAATTCACCCCGCCCGGCGGCGAATCGGCCGCCTGCCTGCAACAGCGCGCCATCGCCTTTGCCAAATCGCTCAACGGCCCGCGCGTGGCGCTGGTCACCCACGCCGGGATCATGCGCGCCCTGCTTGGCCACTGGCGACAGCTTCCGCTCGGCGAGTGGTCGCAACTGAAATTCGAGTTCGGCAGCATCACGGAAATCGAGATTGAACCTGGAATCCACCGCAAAGTCGCCAAGGAGCAAAGGTAACGCAAAGAAAACCAATGATCCCCGGCTTCTAGCCCCTTCTTTGCGTTACCTTTCTTTTTTCTTTGCGCCTTTGCGGTGGACGTTTGCAAAACCATGAACCTACCCAAACCTGATCCTGACGCACTGGCCTACAGCGAAGCGCTTAAACGCCGCATTGGCGATGAAATCGAATCTGCTGGTGGCTGGATCGGCTTTGACCGCTTCATGGAACTTGCCCTCTACGCGCCAGGAATGGGCTACTACTCGGGCGGCGCACACAAATTCGGCGCCGCCGGCGACTTCGTCACGGCCCCTGAAATATCATCGGCCTTCAGTCAGACGCTTGCTGCACAGGCCATGCAGATCATGGCGTTCAGCGCTCCACAGATCATCGAGGTCGGCGCCGGCTCGGGGCGACTGGCAGCAGATATGCTGCTCGAACTTGAAGTGCGCGCAGCACTCCCCGAGCGCTACAGCATCCTCGATCTCTCCGGCGAGTTGCGCCAGCGCCAGCAGGCCACGATTGCCCAGCGGGCGCCGCATTTGCTCGACCGTGTCACCTGGCTCGACCGGCTACCCGAACGCTTCGACGGCCTTGTGCTGGCCAACGAACTGCTCGACGCCATGCCGGTACATCTGGTGGTCTGGGGTAGCGAGGAGGATGAGCTTGCGATTCTGGAACGTGGCGTCGGCTGGGAAAACAACGAGTTCGTCTGCTGTGACCGCCCTGCCCAGGACCACGTTCTTGAACGGGCACAGGCACTGGCTTTTGAGAACCCGCTACCGCCTGGCTATCTGAGCGAGATCTGCCTGGCCTCGTCCGACTGGACGGCCGCCTGGGCCAGCATCCTCGGCCTGGGTGCCCTGCTGCTCATCGATTACGGATTCCCACGCCACGAGTACTACCATGCGCAGCGCAATACCGGCACGTTGATGTGCCACTACCGCCACCATTCGCACGGCGAGCCGTTCTTCCTGCCGGGCTTGCAGGACATCACGGCACACGTCGATTTCACGGCGATTGTCGAGTCGGGATTTGAGGCCGGGCTGGAGTTCCTCGGCTATACGACGCAAGCCGCGTTCCTGCTCAACTGCGGACTAACCGATGTGCTTGCACGCATCCCGGCAGAAGACTCCATTCGCTACCTGCCGCAAGCGCAGGCCGCACAGAAACTGATTTCGCCCGCTGAAATGGGCGAATTGTTCAAGGTCATTGCGCTTGGCAAAGGCATCAACGAGACGTTGATAGGCTTTGCCCAAGGCGATCGCAGCGCTTCGCTTTAGGCACACTTCTCCCGGAGCGCTTACCCTTTGCTGATGTAGAGATGAGCCATGAAACCGTTGAAATCTACGGCCGGAACGACGACTTCGGGCAGCCGGGCTTCGACTCGGGGAAACCCTGCCCGCGAGGTGTACAAAACCTCGTCGCTGTAGGCATCGTTGTAATGGTTGCACGCCTCATCCAGGACTTTTCCTGCGCTCATTTCGGTGACGATCAACATTTTGTTTGCCTCTGGTTTATTGAATGAATGGCAAGTAAAGTAACGGACAAGAGCCCAAAAGGTTGAGCGCCTCGCAGCACTATCTGAAAATAAGGTGCGACAGAATTTGATCGACGTGTATTTTCAGTTTTTTCTTCAGTTTTCCGGTTCTCGGCCGATACTTTTCAGGTACGCACAAGGAGTCGATGATGGATATCAGCAGCGCTGGCAACGTTACAGCCGCACTCAGTCAGGCCAATACCGGTGACGCTGTGGCCATCGCGGTATTGAAAAAGGCACTCGACATTCAGGCCCAGGGGGCGTTGCAACTGCTTCAGGCACTCCCGCAGCCAGCCGCCAGCAACCCTCCCAATCTGGGTAACAGCGTCGATACGTTCAGTTGATTCTAGAAAAGGCGGTTGACCACAGCGAACACGGCGAACACAACGGAAAAACAATGGGTTGCAATGTTTTCATGATTCACCCTTCGGGTGAGCCATGAAATCCTGAAAAACTGAGCACCCCAAGAGGATTTGCTTCGCAGCAGCTTTTCGCTGTGCCCGTCGTGTCGCCGTGGTTGAAGTGAGGTTTGTTGGTTGATTCTGCTTTAGCAAAATATAGTCCGTTGGGGCTACCCAATGGGCGAAGAGCAATCATCGCGTTACCGTGAAAGTCGCGCGAGCGACTCTCGAACCTCCCCTCGCCTTCTGGGAGAGGGGTCGGGGGTGAGGGAAACGGGCAAGGCTGTCATTATTTGGGGTGCCTGACAAAGTCATGCCCGTTAGTTTCTTGCCCCGGAATCAGTCGGCAAGTGCCAAAACCTGTTTGACGGCGGCCACCCGCGCGGTGTGCAGGCGCTCGGGAATCTGTGCGGCATCGGCGCAACCGCGCGCAATCGCTGCGGCATCGACAGCGCGTACGGCGTCCAGTGCGCGCAGGAACAGTTGTGGCTCCGGTAGCGGCTTGTCTTCCCAGCCGAGACGACCATGGTAGTCGCAGGCGCAGGCCTCAAGGAGTTGTTCGAAGCGTTGCGGGCGACGCAGTGCATCGGCACTTTCCAGCAGTTTCGTAATGGTTGCAGCGCGCAATTCGGGGCCGCGGCGAATATCACCGTGATAGCGCGCCACCAGAAGCGCCAGATCACGACAATCCGCAGGGCACTTGAGGTGTGCACACACTTCGTCTACAAGCTTTACACTGCGCGCCTCATGCCCCGGATGCCGCGGCAGATCAGCAGTTGGCGTCAGGCCTTTGCCAAGATCATGCAAGAGCACGGCGAAGCGTACCGGCAAGGCATGGCCCTGCTTTGCCGAATGATCAAGCGCCATCATGACATGCACTCCGGTGTCGATTTCCGGGTGAAAATCGGCTCGCTGCGGCACCCCGAACAAGCGGTCCAGTTCGGGCAGCAGGCGCGCCAGTGCGCCGCAATCGCGCAGAACATCGATCATGCGCGACGGCTTTTCTTCCATCAGTCCCTTGGCCAGTTCCTGCCAGACACGTTCGGCGACCAGATGATCCACCTCGCCGCCGATGACCATCTGGCGCATCAGTTCGACGGTTTCGGACGCCACGGCAAATTCGGTGAAGCGCGCGGCAAAGCGGGCGACGCGCAGAATACGTACCGGATCTTCAACGAAAGCCGGTCCGACATGACGCAATATCCGAGCCGCTATATCGGCCACGCCGTTGAACGGGTCGGTCAGGGAGCCGTCATCGGCACGCGCGATGGCATTGATGGTGAGGTCGCGACGCGCCAGATCTTCTGCCAGACCAACCTCGGGCACCGCGTGAAAGGCGAAACCCTTGTAACCGTGGCCGGATTTGCGCTCCGTTCTGGCGAGCGCGTATTCCTCATGCGTTTTCGGGTGCAAAAAAACCGGGAAGTCCTTGCCGACCGGTCTGAAGCCACGCGCCAGCATTTCGTCGGGCGAAGCGCCAACGACCACATAGTCACGGTCCTGCACCGGCAAGCCAAGCAACTCATCGCGGACAGCACCGCCGACCGTGAAGATTTGCATGGCAAGGAAAGGGGAAAGGGTGAGCGGTTGAGCGCCTACCTGGCCTTTACTTCAGCCAGCGCGCCAGCACGCCATTCCTGCATGGCCGGCAGTGCGCACATGGTCTCGACCCAGGCGCGCGAGGCGGGAGGAAGGTCTACCGCATAGGTCAGAAAACGCCAGACAACGGGGGCATACATTACGTCGGCAATCGAGAAACTGCCAAACAGGAAGGGGCCTCCCTGTGCGAAATGAGCGCGGCAGTTTTCCCAGATGGCAACGATGCGGGCAATATCGGCATCCACTTCGGCCGAGCGCCCGTCAAACGGCTTCGAGGCGCTGATTTCCATCGGCATGTTCAGACGCAAGGCACCGAAACCGGAGTGCATCTCGGCACAGATTGAACGTGCTTCGGCACGCGATTTTCTATCGGAAGGCCAAAGCGAAGGTGATTTCTCGGCCAGGTACTCGCAGATGGCCAGCGAATCCCAGACAATGGTTTCACCATCGATCAGGCAAGGCACTTTCCCCGAAGGCGAGTACTTGAATATTTCTACCTTTGTCCCGGCACCGCGCATGCGGATGTTAACTTCCTCAAAGGGCAATCCGGTCTGCTTTACGGCCAGCCAGGCGCGCATGCTCCAGGAAGAATAGTTGCGGTCGCCAATAACGAGTTTGAGCATGAAACGAATCTCCGATTAATGATTAACGACCGGCACGGCAGCGGTAGCTGTCCAGGCGCAGTTTAGGCGTAGACGATGACAGGTAGCCAGGCGCTACCGCTTCCAGTGACCGTGGTTGCCAGCCCGGGTAGTTGCGTCGACCATCGGTAACGCTTTCAACCTGCATCGAGCGCAGGTTGTCCGGTGACATCGGCGGATTGGGCAGCAGACCCAGAAAAGCGGCCTGCAGATAGGCCAGGGTATCGGGCAAATTGATCACCAGTCGCTGCTGGCCGATCAGCTCGCCGGTGTAATCCACCAGCTCGCGCAGGCTGTAGACCCTGGGGCCGCAAAGTTCGTAGGTCTGGCCAAAAGTAGCGTGGTCGGTCAGGCACGCAGCAAAGGCGTCGGCCACATCGCCGACATAAACCGGCTGAAAGCGTGCGCCAGCCCCACCGAGCGGCATCACCGGAAAGAGCCTGAGCAAGGTCGCGAAGGTATTCAGGAAAGAGTCGCCGGGGCCGAAGATGACCGAGGGGCGAAACACCGTGATGTCGAGTTCGTTCATCGCCGCACACACCGCCGCTTCGCCTTCGCCTTTCGATCGCAGATAGGCCGACGGGGCATCGACCGCGGCCCTGAGCGCACTCATGTGCACCAGGCGGCGCACACCGGTCTGTTTCATGGCGGCGAGAATCTTCCTGGGCAAGTCGACGTGAGCGGCAGCGAAACGCTTGCCGTAAGGCTTGGCCGAATCGCCATCGTGCAGAATGCCGACCAGATTGATCACCGCGTCTACGCCTGTCATCAGCGAAGCCAGCACTTTCGGGTCGTGCACATCGGCTTCGACCACATAGACGGTCGGCAACAGGATCAACTGCTTGGTGTTGTCACGATGGCGCGTCGGAATGGTGACGCGAATGCCACGTTCGGAAAGTCGGTTGGCAATCCAGCCACCGACGAAACCGGTTCCCCCGATCAACAGTACCTTCTTGAGTTCCATAGCACCCTGACAATGTAATAATTTGCAAAGAGCGGATTTTACGGCAATTCTTCGCCCTTTGGATCAACAGTCGCGCGCGGCCCGATAACGCCAAGCCGGCTCTTGATCGATTGCGGCTTGCCGTCAAACAGCGCCGAATAATAGACCGAGTTGCTCATCACCTTCTTCACGTAATCACGTGTTTCGTTGAACGGAATGGTCTCGGCGTAGACCGCGCCCTCCAGCGGGCGATCGCCGCGCCATTTGCGCGCCCGACCGGGCCCCGCGTTATAGGCCGCAGAAGCCAGCACCGGGTGATTGTCGAGGCTCTCCATGACCAAACGCATGTAGGTCGTACCAAGCAGCACATTGATGTCGGTGTCGTTCACCTGGCCCTGGTGAAAGCCCTTGAGACCAATCTTGTTGGCCACCCACTTGGCCGTCGCCGGCATCAACTGCATCAGGCCGGAAGCCCCCACCGTCGATTTGGCGTTGGTCACGAAGCGGCTCTCCTGGCGCATCAGGCCGTAGACCCAGGCGTCATCGAGTGACTGGCTCCTGGCCGCCGGTCGCACCTGATCGCTGTAGGGCGACAGGTAGCGCAACGAATAGTCGTGCTCGTTCTTGGTACGGTCTGCCGCCGCAATGGCACGATCATAGATGCCGGCGCGATGGGCAATATCCGAAGCCGCCAGTAGCTCACGGTCGCTCATGCTGCGCAGCGTCCAGTTCCACTCCTTGACACCCTCGGTGCGCAAATTGAGGCGATAGAGCGCCAGGCTACGCTGCACGCCGGGATTGGCGGCCGTCTGCGCCATTTCATCGCGTGTTGGCGATGCCGCCTTGGGCGGCGTCATGGTCGTCCGGCCCAGTTCTTCATCGGCCAGATTGCCGTAGAAGTTGGGCTGTCCGGCAATTTTGGCAAACAGCGTATTGGCGTCCTCGATACGCCCACCCGCGCGGTAGGCGCGCCCCAGCCAGTAAGTCCAGGCTGGCAGTTCGGCGAGGGCCGGCGGCATCTTTTCGATCGTCGAACGCACTGTTCCCCAATCCTGGGCGCGCAGGGATGCGCGCACCTTCCACTGCGCTACTTCGTCGGAAAGCGGCACATCGCCGGCTTTCCGATACCACTCAAGGGCTTCGGCCATGTGCCGTTGGGCGGCCTGCCAGCCAATCTGGCTCCACGCCCAGCCTTTCTCGCCGGGCTGCAACTGTCCCTCGATCCGGCTCAGATGTGCGGCGGCCATCTGCGGGTCATTGCGCGCAATGCGGCTGATGGCCAGCGTGGCCAACTCCCGATTCATCCGGCTACCGGCCAGGTTGGCCGGCAGCTTCGCCAGCCACGGCATCGGCGTCTCGCTGACGGCGAGCGCGGCCCGGGCATCGGGTGTCTGGCTCGGCGGCAGATAGTTCATGCTGTAGCGCGCGGCGGCTAATTTGTTGGCTTCAAACTGGCGACGGATGCGCGTCCAGACACCATCGGCCAGTACGCGTTTTTCCAGAATCAGCGCTTCGAGTACCGGATAACACGATGTGGGGGGTTCAATGAGGGTCAGCCACAGCGGCATCACGTCATCGAGCACGCTCGCATCGCCGCGTGCCTGCCGACTTTGTAAGGCATAGCAGGAAAGCTCCTGATCCGGCTGCACCATTGCCGGATACTCGGCATCGAACTCCGCCCACTGACGTTTCATGCCCAATTGCTTGAGCCAGTCACTACGCAGTTTTTCAGCGACATAGCTCTTCTCATAACGGGACAGGAACGCCTTGATCGTCGCCGGATCGGCGCTGCCCAGATTGAGCAGAAGCCGCCAGTAATCGACGTAGGCTTCAAGTTCGTAACCCTGCAACTCGGGAGCAATACGTTCAAGTTTGTTGCGGTCACCGGCGCGGACAGCGTCCAGCGCCGCAAGAAATCGATCGTCGGCAGTGGCTGCTCCGGCCGCAACGTGCGCTGTCAACAAGGGAAGCGCGAGGAGAAAAACAGCAAGGCGAAACTTCATGATAAGCTGGAAAATCCGAAGAAAACAAGTTTTCAGCATAGCACATGAGCCGTGACTTGACGCCAGAAACGATGCCTGAAAAAAGCTTTGAAAGGCTTGCCAACTATCGTTTAAACCTGCGCCGGCAGGGCATCGAACGGCGCCTGGCGCTGCCTGGAGACGAGTGCAATCTTCTTTCTGCGACGATCTGCGATCTTCTGCACAGTAACTTTCCGCAACTCGCAGAAATGCGCGTCGGCTTCTGCTGGCCGGTAAAAAACGAACCCGATCTGCGGCCACTGATGATCGACTGGATCAATTCCGGAAAAACCGGGTTCTCGGCGCTGCTGCCGGTGGTCGTCGCCGCCAACGCCGCGCTCGCCTTCCGTGCGTGGACACCGGGAAGCCGGCTGATTGCCGACCGATATGGCATCCCGACGCCGGCCGAAGGCGAGTTTCTGCGGCCGCAAGCGCTGTTGCTGCCAGTCAACGCCTTTGATGCCGCCGGCTACCGCATCGGCTATGGCGGCGGCTTTTTTGACCGCACGCTGGCCGCGCTCAAGCCCGCCCCGTTGAGCATCGGCGTCGGCTTTGAACTGGCTCGCGTCGACTCAATCCACCCCGAAGCGCACGATGTGCGACTCGACGCGATGGTCAGCGAAGCAGGTGTTTTTTGGCATTCACCAGTGTGAGCAAGCTCCAGTGGAGCGTGTGAAGGAATACCTGGACACCCACCGCGGAGACATAGAGGCTTCGCAGCGCTGCTGCGGCACATTTTCTCTGCGCCTCCGCGCTGGCTAGTTGATTTTGGCTGCCCGGACTCCATGATTGATATGCGCACGGTGCGTGCAACGCAACACGTTTAAGGTCGACTGGTATGTTGCAAGGAGAAGTGGAATGGCAGCCAACGACCCAAAGCAGAAGTGGCAAGTTAGAAAAGCGGACGCCCAATGAACAACCCTGCGGCAACCGATCAAATAGGTTGCCGTAAAGGGGGCGGTAAATGCGCACACCTTGCCTCCGAAACAAATTGCGGAGCGCTACGTTGTACCAATATGCACCAAAGAGCGGTGCCTACCAGTGCGCCGATCATTTGTCCGTCCCGGATCTATTTTTGTTTGCAATGACTGCACCTTAAGTTTACAATGATAAGCAAATAAGTTTGCAACAGTTTTCTTTTAGGCTCAATAAAATCATGGCCAAGCCCTCAAAGTTTGAAGGACTCCTTCGTTCGATTACCAAAGATGTCGTTGATCATCCGCGCGACCTCACGCGGCATCTGTCAGAGCGTCTTCAAATTTCAAGGGTAGCAACAAACCGATACATCACGAGACTCGAAACTGAGGGCTGGATTGCACGAAGTGGCCCATTAACGCATCCCGTATTTAGCCTCGGCTATATGCGGCGCGTGTCGCATCTTTACGACTTAGACGGCTTGGAAGAAGATATCGTGTGGGCTCGAGATTTTATGCCCTATTTCAACCTCTCGCCAAACGTGCAGCACATAGTAAACAACGGTTTCACAGAGATGTTGAATAATGCAATAGACCATTCTGCTGGAAAATCGGTATTCATTTGGGCAACCCAGAATGAGGATGACTTTCAACTTATTATTTCGGATGATGGCGTAGGAATCTTTGCAAAGATCGCAGCAGCCCTCAATCTTCCTGATATGCGCCAAGCCCTATTTGAGCTATCGAAGGGGAAATTTACAACAGACCCCAGCAAGCATTCTGGCGAGGGTGTCTTTTTTACTTCACGCATGTTCGATTCTTTTCAGATTAATGCTAACGGATTACAATTTAGTCATAGCAATCATTTGCCTAATGACTGGCTTCGCGAAACGAAGGGGGTTTTTACTGAAGGAACCGCTGTAATGATGCAAATTGCGGCCGAGAGCGAACGGAAGGCTGCCGACGTATATGCGCAATTCACAAACGCCCCCGAGGATTTTGACTTTTCGAAAACTGTTGTTCCTATGAAACTTGCGAAATTTGGGGACGAATTGTTGGTTTCCCGTTCCCAGGCTAAGCGATTAATTGCAAGATTTGACCGTTTCAGGACCGTAATCTTGGACTTCGATGGTGTTCAAGAAATAGGGCAAGCTTTCGCTGATGAACTATTTCGAGTCTATGCGAATAGTCAGCCGAACGTTGAGTTGTTGCCTAAAAACATGACCACCCAAGTGGAGAGAATGTGGCTTCGTGCCCGTCTGCCAGTGATGTAGCGAGTCAGTCAGTCTCGACATGCGTCTAGTTGGCTGGTCGCATAAACTGTGGATTATTGAATGGCTTTATGGCAATTCCGCCATAGTCAAAAAATGGCTAGGTGGAGCCTGCCAACTCCATCATATTTTAGCTGTTTGAATGGCGGCTTGACTTAACAGCGGCCGCTCAAACCCGCGTTCTTCAAGCGCCTTCAACGACCGCTATCGCTGCGAAGCTGCCCGTGAGCCAAGAAAATTGAGTGCGCCAGTTTCAATGGCCGCTTTCGGGTAGCTCGACCTAGTCAATGGCCGGTTTGGAGAAAACTCGTCACCGGCTGCTTATGGCCGAATCGAGATGACCGTTTTTCCGAAAGCGCCAAGCCTACGGCATCGTGCGCTGCAATGCAGATCATCAATTACAAAATCCGGATAACCTTTTCGGCTGCTATCAGCGCTTAGGGATCGCGAAAATCCGGGCATACCAATTCATTTGCATGGTCGATGCGCTTCGCTTATCCGCCCTACGGTTCACAGCGCCAGATGGGTGCGCACAAAGACTTCCAGCTGATCGCCCGGCATCGGGCGGGCGAACCAGTAGCCCTGAATTTCGTCGCAATGAAAAATGCGCAGGAGGTTGGCCAGTTCCTCGGTTTCAACGCCCTCGGCAATCGTCTTCAGCTTCAGGCTGTGGGCCATCTGGATGATGGCGCGAACAATCGCCGCATCGTCCGGGTCGGTAACCAGATCGCGAATGAAGGACTGGTCGATCTTCAGCTTGTCGACGGCAAAACGTTTGAGATAGGCGAGGCTTGAATAGCCGGTACCAAAATCGTCGACCGACATCTTGACGCCCAGGGCTTTGAGACGGCGCACCATTTCCAGCGTCGCTTCGGCATCCTGGATCATGATCGATTCGGTCAGTTCAAGTTCGAGCCATTCTGAATCGAGTTCGGAAAGCACCAGCGCGTTGTTCACGGTATTCACCAGGTCAACCCGCTTGAACTGGACCGCCGAGAGGTTGACGGCCACGACGAAAGGCGGCAAACCGGCATCCTGCCAGGCACGTGCCTGACGACAGGCTTCCCCCGGCACCCAGGCACCGATCGGTACGATCAAGCCGGAATCCTCGGCCACCGGGATGAAGCGTGCCGGCGATACCAGCCAGCTTTGAGGACTGTTCCTGCGGATCAGCGCCTCGACACCGATGATGGTTCCATAATGCAGATCCATCTGCGGCTGGTAGTGCAAACAAGAATTCATTGTTCTTCAGCGCCTGCCGCAACCGGGTTTGCAGCTTCATGTGCTCGACCACCTGCAGGTTCATCTGCTCGGTAAAGAAGCGATGCCCATTGCGGCTGGCCTCTTTGGCGTGATACATCGCCGTGTCGGCCTTTTGCAGCAGGCTGTCGAAGTCTTCGCCATCTTCGGGATAGAGCGTGATGCCGATCGAGAACGAAGGCATCAGCGTTTGATTAGCCAGCAGAACGGGCTCACCCATGCGCTGGTGAATCTTGTCGGCCACCAGTTCTGCCCGGCCGAAATGGTCTCCCACAACTCGCGATAAACCGCTTCATCCGCAGCCCCTGGCTTCTGCAGACCCGCATCCTGGCCTATTGTCTCTTCGCGCGTATAGCCGGTGGTTTCGATGAACTTTTCATTGACGTTCTCAATGCGACCATCAAGGTCGGTAATGAAAATCGTCGCCGGGTTTTGAGCGACAGCCATCGAGAGCTTGTTGTTCCAGCGTCTCGGCCAGTGCGCTGCGCCCCAGTAGCTGGCGCAGATAAACCTGAAAACCTCAGTTAACCGCGACAAACTGACCGCAAAGCCAGATCTGACGCGTGTTTAGCCCTCACCCCAACCCTCTCCCGCGGGGAGAGGGGGTTTACACCCTTCTCCCTGCGGGAGAAGGGCCGGGGATGAGGGCTTGCGGCATTGGCATAACATCCAGCTGAGTTTTCTAGGACAAATGAGCAGCAGCAACGTCAGCAGCACGCCGACCAGAGGAATGGCAGCGATACTGTTCGCGGCATTGGCCTTCATCCAGGCCGGGCCGGCTTCGACTTGCACCGTCCATAGACTGCGGGCCAGTTCGAACTCCTGGTCATGAATCAGTGGATTGGCGGGCAACCGGGAAACCTCATCGCCAGCCTTCGGCAGCCAGCGATGAATGAGTTGCCTGGCTTCCGGCAACGGCTGGTCGAGGAGGCTGACGCGCAAGCCGGTCAGCGGCATCAACGGCCGGCATCCAGCCAAAACCGCGCACCCCTGGCTGGCCAAGCATTGGCTCTACGAATTTGTTGAAGACCTGCCAGTCGACTTCACCGACGCTGTGAAACAGGCATTGCAGGACGGTCAATTGCTTGAGTGGCTCGGCCAGTGCACTGATGATCAAGTCGGCGCGCTCGCGTGCGGCAATCTGGAAACGCTGCTCCAGCCGATCCTGCGCATTGACGGACATCTCTCGTCACCCAGGCCGTGGACACCAAGCCAAGCAGGCCGACGGCGACCAGAATGGCCCGCCGGTAAAACGGACCAGGATGAGATTGTCGAGAACGTGTCATTCGAACTCTGGCACCAAGATAAGTGACCGATATTTCATCAAGGGTGCACCATATCTCATGATGACAGAGCCGACATTAATACTTGCTGCTAACAGGCTGAAATCATTCGCTCCAGAGCAGAATCCAGCGTTGTCCGCGGACAACCGAAATTGAGTCGCACCCAGCCCGGCAAACCGAAATCGCTGCCACTGGACAAGCCGACGCCAGCCGCTTCATAAAACCCCGCTGGATCGGCCATGCCGAGGCCGCGTGCGTCGATCCAGGCCAGATAGGTGGCTTCAACGTGCGTCATTGACAGGCCGGGAATGGCGGCGACAACCGACTCTACACGGTCGCGGTTAGCACGCAGCGCGCCGATCAGTGCCGCATGCCAGTCGTCGCAGTCACGATAGGCAACTTCACAGGCGGCCAGTCCGAGGATGTTCACGTGCGGCACGATGCCGCGCATGGCCCGGTTAAAACGACCCCGCAGCGCGGCATCGGAAATCACCGCAAAGGCACAACCGAGGCCGGGGATGTTGTAGGTCTTGGACGGCGCCATCAGCGTGATGCAGCGCCGGGCAATGTCGGCATCGATCATGGCCAGCGGGATATGCTGGCGGCCGGCATCGAGCAGCAGGCCACAATGAATTTCGTCGGAACAGACCGTCAGCTCGTGGCTCTGGCAAAAGTCGGCCAGCTCGGCCAGCTCAGACTGTTGCCAGGCGCGACCGACCGGGTTGTGCGGGTGGCAGAGCAGCAGCAGGCGCGTAGCGGGGGTCAGCACCGCTTCCAGCGCGGCGAAATCCCAGCTCCATTGATTGTCGTGCAAACGCAATGGTGCCGTTACCAGCGAACGCCCGGACAGGTGCGGCGCCGAGAGGAAGGGTGGATAGACCGGCGTCGCCGTCAGCACATCGCCTTCCACCGCACGACAGGCGACGTTGATCCCGGTGACCAGTCCTGGCAGCCAGACCAGCCATTCCGGCTCGACCTGCCAGTGGTACTGGCGCTGCAAATGCCCGAGCACGGCGTCGATCAGCGACGGCCAGGGTTCGGAGTAGCCGAAATGCTGCTGCGCAACGCGTTTTTCGAGCGCCGCGACAACGGCCGGCGGCGCGGCGAAATCCATATCCGCCACCCACAGCGGCAGCACGTCGCGGCCGGCGTATTTGTTCCACTTGAGCGAATCGCCGCCACGGCGGTCAATCGGGAGGTCGAAGTCGAAATCACTCACCAGGTCAGACTTCAAGGTGGGCGTAGAGCAGGGTCGACAGGTAGCGCTCGCCGAACGACGGGATGATCACCACCGTCAGCTTGCCGGCATTCTCCGGCCGGCTGGCCACCTTGAAGGCCGCCCAGACGGCGGCGCCGGAGGAGATGCCGACCAGCAACCCTTCCTCGGTTGCCATGCGCCGCGCGGTGGCGAAGGCGTCGTCTGCCGTGACGCGCACCACTTCGTCGTACACCGCCGTATTCAACACCTTCGGGACGAAACCTGCACCGATGCCCTGAATCGGATGCGGCCCCTTTGGCCCGCCGGAAAGCACCGGCGAGGCATCGGGCTCGACGGCGATGATCTGTACACCGGGTTTGCGCGCCTTGAGCACTTCGCCGACGCCGGTGATGGTGCCGCCGGTGCCGATGCCGGAAACGAAAATATCCACCTGCCCGTCGGTATCCCGCCAGATTTCCTCGGCCGTCGTGATGCGGTGAATCGCCGGATTGGCGGGGTTTTCGAACTGCTGCGGAATGTAGTAGCGAGTGTCGGCCGCAGCCATTTCATCGGCGCGTCGGATGGCGCCGCCCATGCCGTCCGGCCCGGGGGTTAGCACCAGTTCAGCGCCGTAGGCCTTGAGCAGCAGGCGACGCTCGCGGCTCATCGTTTCCGGCATGACAAAGCAGCACTTGATGCCGCGTGCAGCGCAGACCATGGCCAGGCCGATGCCGGTGTTGCCCGAGGTCGGCTCCAGAACGATCGTCTCCGGGCTGATCTTGCCAGTCGCTTGCGCCGCATCGATCATCGATGCGGCAATGCGATCCTTGACACTGTGCGCCGGATTGAAGAATTCAAGTTTGACCGCCACGGTGCCATTGATGCCGAGCGCAATCCGGTTAAGTTTGACCAGCGGCGTGTTGCCGATCAGTTCGGTAACGTTGTTGGCGATTTTCATGATGTTTGGCTCCTGTTGGACAATTCAATACAAGATAGGCTGCAAGGCGCATGGGCAGGCGTTCTACAGCATGCATGCCTGCAGAGCGGCGTATTCATTAGGTCTTCAGGCATGTGCTCTGTAGAGCATTAGCCGGAGCGGTTTCTGTTCGGCACCAGATTCTCCTGCACGTTCCAAGCTTTTTAAACGAAGGTGTTGCCGGATTTCCTGAGATGTTGTGATACTTCCACCGCAGAGTCACAGAGCCGCAGAGGTTTCGCAGAGAAAACCTTAATAACAATGGGGTTCCTCTGTCTTTCCTCTGCGGCTCTGTGCCTCTGCGGTGGATTTTTGATATTTTCACAGACTCTCAGCCAAGAAACAGTTTGTACGCCGGATTCTCCGTTTCGTTCCAGTGGGCGTAACCGAGGTTCTTCAGGAAATCCTTGAACTGCCGCATTTCCGAAGGCGGCACCTGCATGCCGACCAGCACGCGACCGTAATCAGCCCCGTGGTTGCGGTAATGGAAGAGGCTGATGTTCCAGCCGGCGCTCATGCGCTTGAGGAAGTGCATCAACGCACCGGGACGCTCGGGGAACTCGAAGCGGTAGATGATCTCGTTATCGATGCTCGGCGAATGGCCGCCGACCAGATGGCGGATATGCAGCTTGGCCATTTCGTCGTCGGTCAGGTCGAGCGTCGCGTAACCGTGCTTGCGCAGTTGCTCGACGAGCTTGAGCGACTCGGCACGCGAGGTGACCTGGACACCGACAAAAACGTGCGCTTCCTTCAGATCATTGAAGCGGTAGTTGAACTCGGTAATGTTACGCTCACCGATCAGCGACACGAATTTCCTGTAGCTGCCGGGTTTCTCGGGCAGCGTGACGGCCAACACCGCCTCGCGCTGCTCGCCGACCTCGGCCCGTTCGGCGACAAAACGAAGGCGGTCGAAGTTCATGTTGGCGCCCGAGGCAATGGCCACCAGCGTCCTGTCCTTCATCTTGTGGCGCGCGGCATAGGCCTTGGCGCCGGCCACCGCCAGGGCGCCGGCCGGTTCAAGCACGGCGCGCGTATCTTCGAATACATCCTTGATTGCCGCGCAGATGGCATCGGTATCGACCAGAACCATTTCATCGACGTATTGCTGGCACAGCCGGAAGGTCTCCTCGCCGACATATTTCACCGCCGCGCCGTCGGCAAACAGGCCGACGTGATCGAGACGGACGCGCTTGCCGGCTTTCAGCGAACGGTCCATGGCGTCGGCATCGGCGGCCTCGACACCGATGATCTTCGTCTCCGGACGCAGACGCTTGATGTACGCCGCCACGCCGGAAATCAGCCCGCCGCCGCCAACGCAGCAAAACACGGCATGGATCGGTTTCGAGTGCTGGCGCAGGATCTCCATGCCAATCGTTCCTTGCCCGGCGATCACGTCGGGATCGTCGAAGGGGTGAACGAAAGTCAGCTTCTCGACCTTCTGCAGCGCCAGCGCATGACTGAAGGCTTCGTCGTAGGAATCGCCGGCCAGCACCACCTCGCCGCCATGATTGCGCACCGCCTGCACCTTGATCTGCGGCGTGGTGGTCGGCATCACGATCACCGCCCGGCAACCGACTTTCGCTGCCGACAGCGCAACGCCCTGCGCATGGTTGCCGGCCGAAGCGCAGATCACACCGCGCTTGAGCTTCTCGGGCGACAGCTTGACGATCTTGTTGTAAGCGCCGCGCAGCTTGAAGGAGAACACCGGTTGCATGTCTTCACGCTTGAGCAGCAGGCGGTTACCGATTCGCGCCGAGAGGTTGGGCGCGTCGTCCAGCGGCGTCTCGATGGCGACGTCGTAAATCTGGGCGTTGAGAATCTTTTCGAGGTAATCCGGGTGCATGGCGGCTCAAACTCGGCTTGGAAAACGTTGATTCTAGCAGCAGCAATAGCAATGCTGACCAGCGAAGAAAAATCAGCCTGCCGGATCAAAACCCCGGTCATCAGGCTTAAGGATCAGTTGCTTGAGCAGGTCGCTCATCGGCTTGGTCATTTATTACCTGCGCAATTTAAACAGCAACGTTTATTTAATCGATCAGAGCGGGATGTCGACACGCCAAGTGCAATGCTGCATAGCAGTAAGATAGAATTCTATCTTTAGAAGCATCTGAATTGCCATGAACGCACGCCTGCGCGAAATCCCGTACAACTACACTTCCTTCTCCGACCGCGAAATCGTCATTCGCCTGCTGGGTGCGGAGAACTGGGCCATCCTCGACCAGTTGCGCAGTGAGCGCGTCACCGGGCGCTCGGCCCGTATGCTTTATGAGGTTCTGGGCGACATCTGGGTCGTTCAGCGCAACCCTTATCTGGAAGACGATCTGCTCGCCAACCGGCAGCGACGCGAGGCACTGGTGCAAGCACTACGCCACCGTTTGAACGAGATCGACAAGCGGCGGCAAGGCAACGACAAGGTTCTCGGCCTTTATGAAGCGGCGCAAACGGCGGTCAATGCCTTTGAGCGTCATTTCGACAATACTGCCGCCTTGCGCAAGCGGGTGCTGAAAACACTGATCCGCCATACCCGCCGGGACAACATCGCCTTCGACGGCCTGGCCCGCGTCTCGCACGTTACCGACGCCACCGACTGGCGCGTTGAATACCCCTTTGTCGTTCTCTACCCCGACACTGAAGAGGAAATGGCCCCCCTGGTGCGCGGCTGCATCGAGCTTGGCATGACCATCATCCCGCGTGGCGGCGGCACCGGCTATACCGGCAGTGCCGTCCCGCTGACCCCGCTCTCGGTGGTCATCAATACCGAGAAGCTGATCGATATCGGCCCGGTCGAGGAAATGTTGTTGCCCGGCTGCACACAAGCTTGCGCCACCATCCGCACCGGTGCCGGCGTAGTCACGGCGCGTGTTTCCGAAGCCGCCGCAGCCGCCGACCGGGTGTTTGCCGTTGACCCGACCTCGGCCGAAGCCTCATGTATCGGCGGCAACATCGCCATGAACGCCGGCGGCAAGAAGGCCGTGCTATGGGGTACAGCGCTCGATAATCTGGCCTGGTGGAAAATGGTTGATCCGGGCGGCCACTTCATGGAAGTGACGCGGATAAATCACAACCTGGGCAAGATTCACGAACAGGATGTCGCGCGCTTTGAAATCCGGCGTTTCCGCCAGGACGGCACATCGCCATTCGGGGAACCTGAAATTCTTGAGATTCCCGGCCGGAGTTTCCGCAAGGAGGGACTTGGCAAGGATGTCACCGACAAGTTTCTTTCCGGCCTGCCGGCTATCCAGAAGGAAGGTACCGACGGCCTGATCGTTGCCGCACGCTGGGTGCTGCACAAGATGCCGCCGCACACGCGCACTGTCTGCCTCGAATTCTTCGGACAGGTACGCGAAGCCGTGCCGGCCATCGTTGAAATCACCGATTATTTCAAACCCGGTGGCGCGGGCTATCTGGCCGGTGTTCTGCTGGCCGGACTGGAACATCTGGACGAACGTTACGTCCGCGCCGTTGGCTATGCGACCAAGGCCAAACGAAAAGGGGAAACTTCGGGCCGTCCGAAAATGGTCTTGATCGGCGACATCGTCGGCCACGATGAAAAGGCCGTCATGACCGCCGCCTCGGAAGTCGTGCGCCTGTGCAATCTGCGCTCGGCCGAAGGGTTTATCGCTGTCGATGCCGACACGCGCCGGAAATTCTGGCTCGACCGTTCGCGCACGGCGGCCATTTCACGCCATACCAACGCCTTCAAGCTTAATGAAGACGTGGTGATCCCGCTGCCACGCATGGGCGACTACTGCGACGGGATCGAGCGCATCAATATCGAGTTGTCGATACAGAACAAACTGGCGCTGTGCGACAACCTTGCTGAATTCCTGGCCGGCACCCTGCCGCTGCATCGTGGTGACGCCAACCTCGACAACGCCCTGTTGATTGGCGACCATCGCCATGCGGCGCAGGAAGCCGTTGCTGCCGTACGCACACGCTGGCAGTGGCTGCTTGACCATCTCGATCTGCCGCTCGGGCAGGCTGAAGCGCAATTCGCCCCGCTCGGCGTCGAAGCCGGTTTGCTCTCCAACAAAGCCGACAATCCGGCCCTCTTCCACCGCCTGCAGGACTACTCGCTGCGCGTTTCGTGGAAATCCGAGTTGAAGCCACAACTCGAAGCTATTTTCGACGGCAACGTTTTCCGCCCGATACTCGAACGTATCGAAGCCATTCACCAGGAAACCCTGCGCGGCCGCGTTTTTGTTGCCCTGCACATGCACGCCGGCGACGGCAACGTGCACACCAACATCCCGGTCAATTCGGACAATTACGCAATGCTGCAAACCGCCATCGCGGCGGTTACGCGCATCATGGGGCTGGCACGTTCTCTCGACGGCGTCATTTCCGGCGAGCACGGTATCGGCATCACCAAGCTGGAGTTCCTCAGTGAAGCGGAGATCCAGCCTTTCCGGGATTACAAGGCCAGGGTCGACCCGGAAGGCCGCTTCAACAAGGGCAAACTGCTGCCTGGCGGTGATCTGGCCAAGGCCTACACGCCTTCATTCTCGCTGCTTGGCGCCGAATCGCTGATCATGGAGCAATCGGTGATCGGCGACATTTCGACGATGGTCAAGGACTGCCTGCGTTGCGGCAAGTGCAAGCCGGTCTGTTCAACCCACGTGCCACGCGCCAACCTGCTTTATTCACCGCGCAACAAGATCCTTGCCACCTCGCTGCTGATCGAGGCTTTTCTCTACGAAGAGCAGACCCGGCGTGGCATTTCACTGATGCACTTTGATGAATTCAACGACGTTGCCGACCATTGCACGATCTGCCACAAGTGCGTTAGTCCTTGCCCGGTCGATATTGATTTTGGCGACGTGACCATCCGCATGCGCAACTTCCTGCGTGAGCAGGGCAAGAAGAAATTTGTTCCGGCCAAGGCGGCGGCAATGGCCTTCCTGACCATGAAGGACCCGGCAACGATTCGCCTGGTGCGCAAGCTGATGATCGACTGGGGCTACGCCGGGCAGCGTCTGGCGCACAAGACGGCCAGATTTTTCGGCCTGATACAACAGCAGACCAGGCAGCCGCCAGCCACACTCGGCCAACCTGGCATCCGCTCGCAGATCATCCATTTCATCAACAAACCGATGCCTGGCGGTCTGCCCAAGCGTACATCGCGTGCTCTGCTCGACATCGAGGATGAAAAAGTCGTCCCGGTCATCCGCGACCCGCAGAAGGTAAACTCGGCCGATTACGCGGGCGATGCCGTGTTTTATTTCCCTGGCTGTGGCTCGGAGCGCCTCTTTTCGCAGGTCGGCCTGGCAACACAGGCGATGCTTTACGAAATCGGTACGCAAACCGTGCTGCCGCCTGGTTACCTATGCTGCGGCTACCCGCAAATCGCCGCCGGCGAGGCGGACCAGGGGCAAAAAATCACCACCGACAACCGGGTGCTCTTTCACCGCGTCGCCAATACGTTGAACTATCTCGACATCAATACGG
Organism: Propionivibrio sp.; assembly: GCF_049316945.1. Lineage (GTDB taxonomy): Bacteria > Pseudomonadota > Gammaproteobacteria > Burkholderiales > Rhodocyclaceae > Propionivibrio. The sequence continues at coordinate 66,923 of NZ_JBMOJE010000006.1, forward strand.
TGATCGTATCCTGCGGCACCTGCATGGATCAGCTTCAGAAGTACCAGTTCGGGAAGATATTCCCCGGTTGCCGCCTGCTCGACATCCACGAATACCTGCTGGAAAAGGGCATCAAACTCGAAGGCGAAGACGAACTGCGCGGAACCCGCTACATGTACCACGAACCCTGCCATGCGCCGATGAAGACCATGTCGGGCATCAAGGTTGCCAACGCACTGATGGGACAACCGGTCAATCTCTCCGACCGCTGCTGCGGCGAATCAGGAACCTTGGCCGTGACGCGCCCCGACGTATCAACCCAGGTTCGCTTCCGCAAGCAGGAAGAAATCGAAAAAGGCGCCGACAAGTTGCGCGCCGATGGATTCAATCGCGAGGTAAAGATACTCACGTCGTGCCCCTCCTGCCTGCAAGGCTTGTCGCGTTACAACGACGATGGCGGAACGCAGGCCGACTACATCGTCGTCGAAATGGCCAGACACTTGCTCGGCGAGAACTGGATGGAAAAATACGTAGAAAAAGCCCACAACGGCGGTATTGAGCGCGTTCTGCTTTAGCAATGCCCTGAATCAGGTAGCAGCCCGACCCGTCCGACTATCTTTTTCAATTACCAAAACCCTGATTACGTGAAGTATTTCCTTGAATCCGACACCGAAGAAAAATACACTGAACAGGGTATTGTTAATTCATTGCTGCCTTTGGTCATTTCTGCCTGGAGCTAAAAAATCATCGCCGAGTCCTTAAGCACCTGCGAACTGTGCAATTCAATTGGTGGTGATCCGATCTGGGAAAGCGCGCTGTGTCGCGTAGTAATTATTGACGATCCGTACTATCCCGGTTTCTGTCGGGTCATCCTGAATCGGCACGCGACTGAAATGACCGATCTGGATGAAGACGAACAGCGCGAGTTGATGCGCGTGGTCTTTGCGGTCGAGGCCACCGTGCGCCGCGTGATCAACCCGGACAAAATCAATCTCGCCAGCCTTGGCAACATGACCCCGCACGTTCACTGGCACATCATCCCGCGCTGGCACGATGATCGCTGTTTCCCGAATCCGATATGGGGTTTGGCGCAAAGGACCGAGACCTCGATGCCCGCTTTGATCGATGCCATCCGGCTAAAGCACGAGTTGGCCGCCCGGCTCGGGAAACCGACAACAACAACACCAACCAAGTGCTCCCCATGAATGCGTCGTCACCCTTCACCTTTTCGATTCGCGACCTGCAGACCGGCTGCGAGATAGTTTCCCGCATTTCTCTGGCCAATCCGCGGCAAGCTGAAATCGACATCAACCGCTTTCTCGATAGCCTGCTGGCGGCGCCGCCCGATGGGGAGATCTATTTCCGCTTGCTTGAACACGCCCGTCTTCCTATCGCCTTTATTGCAGAAGAACTTGCCAAGCGTTACCTGAACAAAGCCCTTCCACTGGCTGATCTGGAAGAGAAAATATTCCAGCAAGTCGTATCACTCTGGCTGAAAACAGCAAGGGCCTATGCGCATTGCGCCGAGAAGGACTCACCGGAAAACGATGACTTCGCCCACGTCCAGCGGGTGGCAATGATCCTGCATCGCTGTATCCATCACACCGGCATGGCCATCGTCGAGCACCAGCGTGCGCGCCGCGAATATCAATGGGGCTTGTGGCTTGACCTGCATGGTTACTTCGGTAGCGCCGAAGAGTGGGGCGTCGCCACCCTGGCCATTCCCGATGCCCTTGAATCGCTGGGTCGCAGCACACATTGCACTGCCGCCTACATCGGCTTCCTGCTTTGCGATATGGCTGGCTGTTACAGTCTCTCGGTTCGTGAACAGGTACTGGTCAGACGCTGGGCCATCTACTGGTCACCGCTTGCCAGCCTGCACAAGGCAGAACCGGGGGAGGCGCTACCCCAGTTCGTCGTCGATCTGATGCAGGACATTGCCCTGCGCCCTGTCGCCGATTGCCTGCAAACCGAATATCTGCGGCGGCTTGACACCTCCCGGCTGGCCATGCAGATCAGCCAGACCAGGCAACAGTTAAGGCAAAAAATTCCGCCATCACAACTTGCGTTGGGCGATGGCTGTACGGCCGGCCAATGCAACCGGCTACTCGAGCATCTTTCCCGTCCCTGGTCTCAGGCGCGGGCACCGAGAAAATTCCGGCGCCATGCAACATCCGGAATCACCAAGCTATGCACGGGTTTTGAGGAAATGCACTATTACATCTCCGGCAAAGAGTTCGAGCAGCCGGAGAACGTCCGCACCTACTCGCGGAGGGAGTTTGACAGCCTGTTCGCCTTCCGACACCAGGAAAACCCAATGCAGGTGCTGCAGGTACATCAGGAGCAACTCGCCTACTGCTTTGACACTTGGGAAGTCGTCAACCAGTCGGCCAATGGCTTCCGTCTCATGCGCAGCACCTCCGGCAAGAAGATGTTGCATGGCCAATTGCTCGCTCTGTGCCCGCATGATGGTGAGCGTTTTCTGCTGGCGCAAACCACCTGGCTCATGCAGGAGAAGGGTGGTGGTCTGATTGCTGGAATCAAAGCCCTGCCTGGCATGCCGGAAGCAACCGCTGCACGATCACTCGATCAAGTTGGCGAACAAGCCGGTAAATACCATCGGGCATTCCTGATGCCGGCGGTACCTTCGGTTGAAGCCGAGCAGTCACTGGTTCTGCCTCAAGGCTGGTTCCAGCCCGGGCGCATAATCGAGCTATTTACCGACGGCACCTGGCAAGTCAAACTTCTGCATGTGCTTGACAACGGACCGGACTACGAACGGGTCAGCTTTGCTGTCTGCTGAGTCCAACAGGCTCAATCACGAAAACAGCGCCCTGGAAAGCGTGCGGTAAAGCGGCTGCCTTTGCCTGGCTCGCTTTCAATCTCCAGCGTCGCATGATGGCGCGTCAGAACGTGCTTGACGATGGCTAATCCGAGACCGGTACCGCCGGTTTCGCGCGAGCGACTCCGATCGACCCGGTAGAACCGCTCGGTCAGGCGTGGCAGATGCTGTGCGGCGATGCCGATTCCGCTATCGGCCACGACAAACTCGCCGAATCCCTGATACTCGCGCCAGATCAGATCGATCCTGCCGCCCGGCGGGGTATAGCGCACGGCGTTTCCCGCCAGGTTGCTGAAAGCACTGCGCAACTCGTTGGCACAGCCGCCTAGCACCGATGGCGTCTCTACCGTCAAGGTGATCTGGTGCCGACCCGCTGAAAGTGCCCGGACTTCGGCGAGAATGCTGTTCAACGTCGGCGCCATTTCAACACGCTCCTCGTTTTGCGCCAGGCCACCGGATTCCAGCGCTGACAGGGTCAGCAGATCCTCGATCAGGCGCTTCATGCGTGCGTTCTGCTCGCAAATAAGTGCCAGATAATGCTTGATCTCGGCTTCACCGTAGGCCTCGTAGTCGTCGGAGAGCATCTCCGAGAACCCGGCGACTACCGTCAGCGGCGTCTTCAGTTCATGAGAAACATTGGCGATAAAATCGCGACGCATGGTTTCCGTACGCTCGATCTGGCTGATGTCACGCGAAACCAGAAGGTTCTGGTCGTTGCCGTAGGGAATGATCTGCAACATCAGGGTCATGCCATCGACGCGCCCACCACGATAAATCAGTGGCTCAACGTAGCTCCCGCTATCGAGATAGCTGACGAAGTCCGGATGGCGAATCAGGTTGGTCAACGCCTGCCCGCGATCAGTGGCCGCCGACAGGGCGAAGTGTGTTTCCGCGCGCTCGTTGATCCAGTCGATGTGGCGATGGCGATCATAGGCGATCACACCGTCCGGCAGCGCCTCGAAAGCACGCATGAAGCGCTTGAGGGTTTCTGAAAGCGACTGCTGCTGATCCAGACGCACACGAACCCTGCGATGCAGTCCGGCAAAGGCAATTTCCCAGACACCGCGCCCCCTGGGCAAAGGATTGTCGAGCGGACCTTCCAGCCAGCCCATCAATTGTCGAAGATGAAGCAGGTGCCAGCACAACATGAGTAGCAGACAAACGATCACTGCTGCCAGTCCCCAACTGAGCCCATAGAAAAAAACGACCGGCCCGAAGACGAGGCATGCAAAGGCCAACAGCAGCCACAGCGTGCGGGCCAGGATCATGCCGGCACCCGATCCTTAACTGCTCCGCAATACCTCATTCGGGCAGCGCCGAGAAACGGTAACCGCTACCGCGCACCGTCTGGATCAGCCGATCATGCCTGGTCAGTTCAAGCGATGCGCGTAAGCGGCGAATATGAACATCGACCGTCCGCTCCTCGACAAAGATGTGATCACCCCATACCTGGTCGAGCAACTGGGCGCGACTATGAACGCGCTCGGCATGCGTCATGAAGAAATGCAGCAGGCGAAATTCGGTCGGCCCAAGGTCAAGCGCCTGGCTATTGCCGGAGACGCGGTGAGTTACCGGATCAACCCGCAATCCTTCGACTTCCACGCAATCCTCGGTCATTTGCGGCGCTCTCCGGCGCAACACCGCCTTGATCCGGGCCAACAATTCGCGCGGGGAAAAGGGTTTGGTCAGGTAATCGTCGGCCCCGGCATCAAGGCCGGCAACCTTGTCATGCTCTTCGCTGCGTGCCGTCAACATGATGATCGGCAGGTCGCGAGTGCGCTCGGCACTGCGTAAACGGCGGGCGTATTGAATGCCGCTCATGCCGGGCAACATCCAGTCGAGTAAAACCACATCGGGCAGGGTTTCGTCAACCAGGAGCGCCGCATCTTCCGCAGTGTCTGCACGCAACACCCGGTGCCCGGCATGCTGCAGACTGGCGGCAATCAGTTCCTGAATCGACGGTTCGTCTTCAACGACAAGGATTGTGGCAGGCATGGAAACGATACTCCCGGTAATCTAATTCGCTTATTTTATTAAGGCATGATTACAAATTGATGACAGACAACCCTTTGGGCACTGCGACGCTCAAGGCATTCATTGCGACGCTACACTTCCTCATTACGTCACTGCCCAGGGTTCCGGGAGTGCTGAATTCAATCACCTTTGCCGCCCAGCTTCCCTGACTTCTCAGCACCGACTTTGCGCTATCATAGCGCGTTCGCTTACATACGAAGGTTGTCATGGCAGGCCTTAACCCCGATTCGCCGATTCCGACCGAGATCAAACTGCACCAGAAATCCCGTATTCTCGAACTGGCTTTCGAGAACGGTGAGCGCTTTGAACTGACTTACGAGTTCCTGCGCGTCTTTACGCCTTCTGCCGAAGCGCGCGGCCACGGGCCGGGTCAAGAGAAACTGCAGATCGGCAAACGTGATGTGGATATTGTCAGCATCGAACCGGTCGGCAATTATGCGATCAAGCCGGTGTTTTCCGATGGGCATGATAGCGGACTCTATTCGTGGGATGTCCTGCACAACCTTTGCGTCCATCGCGATGAGTTGTGGCAAGCCTATCTCGACAAACTTGCAGCCGAAGGTGGCAGTCGTGACTTGGCTGACTGCCCGGCTCCCGCCGTCAAGCCGCCGCCATCGTGTGGCAGCAAGCATTGATTTTAGCCAACTCTCCCCATTTGCCATGCGACATGACCATCAATACCAATAACAAAACCCATTTCGGCTTCGAGCAAGTCGCCGAGGCAGAAAAAGCCCGGCGCGTTGCCGAAGTTTTCGACTCCGTCGCCCAGCGCTACGACCTGATGAATGACCTCATGTCCGGCGGCATGCATCGGCTTTGGAAATCCTTTACCATCGCCCGCAGCGGTGTTCGCGAAGGCTCGCGCGTGCTCGACGTCGCCGGCGGCACCGGTGACCTGGCACTGGCTTTTGCGCGCAAGGTCGGGAAGAACGGCGAAGTCTGGTTGACCGACATCAACAACGCCATGCTGACCAATGGCCGTGATCGCCTCTGCGATAAAGGATTCCTCATTCCGGTAGCGCAATGCGATGCCGAGAAACTGCCATTCCCGGATGACTACTTTGATTGCGTCAGCGTGGCTTTTGGCCTGCGCAACATGACGCACAAGGACGCTGCTCTGGCCGAAATGCACCGCGTGCTGCGTCCTGGCGGGCGATTGCTGGTGCTGGAATTCTCGCAGGTCTGGAAACCGCTGGCGCCGATCTACGACTTCTACTCGTTCAAGGTCATTCCCCGCATTGGCGAAATCATCACCAAGGACGAGTCAAGTTATCGATACCTTGCTGAGTCGATTCGCGTTCACCCGGATCAGGAAACACTGAAAGGGATGATGGAACAAGCAGGTCTTGAGAAAGTCGAATACTTCAATCTGACGCTGGGTGTTGTCGCCCTGCATCGGGGCTTCAAATTCTGATGGAGAAACTCATGAAAACATTGATCGCTGTTTTTACGATCTTTCTGGCGCTTGGCCTGAGCGTTGGCGACGCCGAAGCCGCTCGACTGGGCGGTGGCAAATCGTTCGGCATGCAACGCCAGTCGGTGGCACCCAAACCGGCAGCGCCAGCCCAGCAGGCCGCACCCGGCGCACCGGCCACGCCGGTTGGCGCACCTGCTGCAGCGCCCAAGCGTAACTGGATGGGGCCGCTTGCGGGACTTGCTGCCGGCCTCGGCATTGCCGCCCTGATGTCGCACTTCGGCATGGGTGAAGGCATGGGCAACATTTTGATGATCGCCTTGCTGGCCATGGCGGCATTTTTTGTTTTCAAACTGTTGTTCCGCCGCAATGCTCCTGCGGCACAACCCGCCGATCCAATGCAGTATGCCGGTGCTGGCGATTCGCCCCTGGCACCCCAAGCTGCCGCTGCCCAGTACGGATCGACCTTGCCTGCCAACGCACCCGTGACTGCTCGCGTTCCCGATGGCTTTGACAGCGAGGGTTTCCTGCGTATTGCCAAACTCAATTTCGTTCGCCTGCAGGCCGCCAACGACGCCCGAAACCTCGACGACATTCGCGAATTCGTCGCTCCCGAGATGTTTGCCGAGATCAGGATGCAGATCGACGAACGCGGCAACGCCCAGCAACAAACCGATATCGTGACCTTGAATGCGCAACTCCTCGAAGTAAGCACTGAGGCCAACCGCCATGTTGCCAGCGTGCACTTCAGCGGCATGATTCGCGAAGTAGCCGGTGCGGCAGCCGCGCCATTCGATGAAGTCTGGAATCTGAGCAAGCCAATTGAGGGCAACCAGGGCTGGGTCATTTCCGGAATCCAGCAACTCAGCTAAGTTTTGATGCTGATCAACGCAGCGCTCGGCTTACTCAATCATCTTCTGGAAGGTGAAGAGTGGGCGCTCAAACGCCTCAAGGTTTCTGCTGGGCAAACAGCGCGACTTGAATTGAGCGCGCTGAGCCTGGCGCTTGAAATCACCTCCGATGGGCTCTTCATTCTGTGCGACAAGAACGTACCCGCTACCGTCACCATAACGCTTCCAGCGGATACGCCGATGCGCGCGCTGACTGATCGCCTCTCCATATTCACCGCAGCGCGCATCAGTGGCTCAGCCGAACTGGCTGAGAACCTCGGCTTCGTTTTCCGCAATTTGCGCTGGGATGTGGAGAATGATCTTTCACAACTGATGGGCGACATCGCCGCGCGCCGCCTGGTTGCAGGCGGCAAGCAAATCGCCATCTGGCATCAGCAACTGGCAAGAAATCTGGCCCTGAATCTGGCCGAATATTTCACCGAGGAAAGCCAGGCCATTGCCCGCCATCAAGAGGTTTCAAACTTCTGCAAAGACATCGGAAGCCTGCAGGAAGAGATGGCCCGGCTCGAAAAACGAGTGTGGTCACTCGAAAGCTGATCGCCTGAAAACATGAAAGCCGCCCTCGGCGGCCCTGGAGATCATCGCCTTGTTCCGGACACCGCTTCTGCAACACCCGTCAATAGGCGGTTCACCAGCAACATGCCATGGAACCCGCATGGTTATTGGCTCTCACGGCATGCTGGCTGAAGACGCCCATTCTATAAGCCTCCTGGGCCGATCATGAAAAAAGACAGGCGTTGCCGCCTGCCTTCTGAATTCCAGCAAACCAAAGGATCAATGATGTTTGCGCATTTTCTTGATCGCCTGCAATTGGGCTACAGCCTGCGCCAGTTCGGCCTCGGCTGAAGCATAGCTGACGTCCGAATCGTGGTTCTTAAGTGTTTCTTCTGCACGACGCTTGGCTTCAATCGACTTTGCCTCGTCAAGGTCGTGCGCCCGAATCGCCGTGTCGGCGAGCAGGGTTATCAGGGTCGGTTGCACTTCAAGAATGCCACCCGACACATAGACGAGTTCATACTCGTCGTGATCAGGAATCTTCAGACGAACAGTCCCTGGCTTGATTCGGGTCAACAGCGGTGTATGGCGCGGGTAGATGCCCAACTCGCCGGCTTCTCCCGGAAATACCGCGAACTCTGTCTCGCCTGAGAAAATCAACTCCTCGGCACTGACAACATCAACATGAACTCTGAGTGGCATGGTTTATTTCCCTTGCGTGGGTCGTGTCACATTTGCGGAACGGACACGACTCCCACGATGCGCGATGGATTGAACTTAAAGGGTTTTGGCCTTCTCGAATGCTTCCTCAATACTGCCGACCATGTAGAAGGCCTGTTCCGGCAGGCTGTCGCACTCGCCTTCACAGATCATCTTGAAGCCCTTGATGGTGTCCTTGAGGGTGACATACTTGCCTGGCGAACCGGTGAACACTTCTGCTACGTGGAAGGGCTGCGACAGGAAGCGCTGGATTTTGCGCGCGCGATACACCGACAGCTTGTCTTCCGGCGACAGTTCATCCATACCCAGAATGGCGATAATGTCGCGCAATTCCTTGTACTTTTGCAGCGTCATCTGAACCGCACGGGCGACGTTGTAGTGTTCTTCACCAACCACCTGCGGGTCAAGCTGGCGCGAGGTCGAATCGAGCGGATCGACGGCCGGGTAGATACCCAGCGAGGCGATGTCACGCGACAGCACGACAGTCGAGTCAAGGTGCAGGAAGGTGGTTGCCGGTGACGGATCGGTCAAGTCATCGGCAGGCACATAGACGGCCTGAATCGAGGTGATCGAGCCAACCTTGGTCGAGGTGATGCGCTCTTGCAGACGGCCCATTTCTTCAGCCAGCGTCGGCTGATAGCCCACGGCCGAAGGCATCCGGCCGAGCAGTGCGGAAACTTCCGTACCGGCCAGCGTGTAACGGTAGATGTTATCGACGAAGAACAGGATGTCGCGGCCATCGTCACGGAAACGCTCGGCCATGGTCAGGCCGGTCAGCGCGACGCGCAGACGGTTACCGGGCGGCTCGTTCATCTGGCCGAACACCATCGCCACCTTGTCGAGAACGTTGGAGTCCTTCATTTCGTGGTAAAAGTCGTTGCCCTCACGGGTACGCTCGCCCACTCCAGCAAAAACCGAGAGTCCGGCGTGCTGTTTGGCGATGTTGTTGATCAGTTCCATCATGTTGACCGTCTTGCCCACCCCGGCGCCGCCGAACAGGCCGACCTTGCCGCCCTTGGCAAACGGGCAAACGAGGTCGATCACCTTGATGCCGGTTTCAAGCAAATCAACCGACGGCGACAGTTCGTCGAATTTAGGTGCCAGCTGGTGAATTGCGCGGCGCTCTTCAGTGGCAATCGGACCGGCTTCGTCAATCGGCCGACCGAGCACGTTCATGATGCGGCCAATCGTCGCATTACCTACCGGAACCGAAATACCGGCTCCGGTGTTGTTGACCTTCATGCCGCGACGCAAGCCATCGGAAGAACCCATGGCAATCGTGCGCACCACGCCGTCGCCCAGTTGCTGCTGAACCTCAAACGTCAGATCCGCTTCGCAGTTACCGTGCTCTTCGGCTTTGTCGAGCAGCAGTGCATCGTAAATTCTGGGCATCGCATCGCGCGGGAACTGGATGTCCACCACGGCGCCGATACACTGAACAATGTTTCCTTGACTCATCGTCGTATCCCCAATCAATAAACTAAGTTCGCGTGGTCAGACAGCTGCTGCGCCGCTGACAATTTCCGAAAGCTCTTTGGTGATCGCTGCCTGGCGAGCCTTGTTGTAAACCAGCTTGAGCTCGCCAATCACGTCTTTTGCGTTATCCGAAGCGGACTTCATGGCCACCATCCGTGCGCTCTGCTCGGAAGCCATGTTCTCGGCAACCGCCTGATACAACATCGCCTCAACGTAGCGCAACAGCAGATCATCGATAACCGCCTTGGTATCAGGCTCGTAGAGGTAATCCCAGCGGTTGCTGCTATTGCTCCCCACCAGTTCGCCGGATAGCGGCAGCAACTGCTCAATGACCGGTTCCTGCTTCATCGTGTTGATGAAACGGTTATAGGCAAGATAGACAACGTCAATTTCGCCGTTCATATAGGCGTCGAGCTGAACCTTGGCCGGCCCGATCAGCTTTTCCAGATGCGGCGTATCGCCGAGCGCAATGACTTGCGACACAACATTTGCCCCGGCACGCATCATGAAGCCCAAGCCCTTGTTGCCGATGGCGGTCACCTGGAGCTTTTTGCCTTCGGCGTCCCACTCCTTCATTCTGGTCAGTGCCAGCCGCAAAATATTGGTATTCAGACCACCGCACAATCCTTTGTCGGAGGTCACGGTGATCAAACCAACTGCTTTTACTTCCTTGCGCGTGATGAGGAAGGGATGACTGTATTCCGTCAGTGCATGGGACAGGTTTCCAGCTACACGCCTGATCTTTTCGCCATAAGGACGGGCGGCACGCATGCGATCCTGCGCCTTGCGCATTTTCGATGCGGCCACCATCTCCATGGCCTTGGTGATCTTGCGCGTACTTTCTACGCTCTTGATCTTGTTACGGATTTCCTTGCCGCTCGCCATGGCAATCTCCTTGATTGATCGATCAGGCCAGAGTGGCCTTGAACTCCTCGATCGCCTTGGTGAGCAATTGCTCACCTTCAGCATCAAGTTCTTTGCTCGTTTCAATCTTGCTGACGAGGGCGGCGTACTTCTCCTTGACGAAGCTCTGCATCTGCTTCTCAACATCAAGCGCCTTCTTCACTTCAACATCGTCGAATAAGCCCTTGTTGACCGCATGCAGCGTGATCGCCATTTCGGAAACAGCCAGTGGTGAGTATTGCGGCTGCTTCATCAATTCGGTGACCAGACGGCCACGATCAAGCTGCTTGCGCGTTGCTTCGTCCAGATCCGAAGCAAACTGGGCAAAAGCGGCCAGTTCGCGATACTGGGCCAGCGCCAGACGCACACCGCCGCCGAGTTTCTTGATAACCTTGGTTTGCGCCGCACCACCCACACGCGACACCGAAATACCGGCATCGATGGCTGGACGGACACCGGAATTGAAAAGGTCGGTATCGAGGAAGATCTGACCGTCGGTAATCGAAATAACATTGGTCGGGACAAAAGCAGAAACGTCGCCAGCCTGCGTTTCAATCACCGGCAATGCGGTCAGCGAACCCGTCTTGCCCTTGACTTCACCGTTGGTGAATTTCTCGACCCATTCTTCCGAGACACGAGCCGCACGCTCGAGCAGACGGGAGTGCAGGTAGAAAACGTCGCCGGGGTAGGCTTCGCGACCTGGCGGACGGCGCAGGAGCAGCGATACTTGACGGTAGGCCCAGGCCTGCTTGGTCAGATCGTCATAAATGATCAGCGCGTCCATCCCGCGGTCGCGGAAGTATTCGCCCATAGTGCACCCGGAGTAAGGCGCAATATATTGCAATGCAGCCGATTCAGCGGCAGTGGCAGCAACGATGATGGTGTATTCCATCGCGCCGTGTTCTTCCAGCCTGCGTAGCACGTTGGCGACGGTCGAGGCTTTCTGACCGATCGCAACGTAAATACAGAATAGATTCTTGCCCTTCTGATTGATGATGGTATCGATCGCCACCGCGGTCTTGCCGGTCTGACGGTCACCAATGATCAGCTCACGCTGTCCGCGACCGATCGGAACCATCGCGTCGATCGACTTCAGACCGGTCTGCACCGGTTGCGAAACCGACTTGCGCCAGATGACGCCTGGTGCCACTTTTTCGATCTTGTCGGTCAGTTTGGCATTGATCGGACCCTTGCCGTCAATCGGATGACCGAGCGAGTTAACCACACGACCCAACAGTTCCGGACCAACCGGAACTTCAAGGATGCGTCCGGTCGTCTTGACCGTATCGCCTTCGGTAATATGCTCGTATTCACCAAGGACCACGGCACCGACCGAGTCGCGCTCAAGGTTGAGCGCCATGCCGAAGGAACCGCCCGGAAATTCGAGCATTTCGCCCTGCATCACGTCGGCCAGGCCGTGCACTCGGCAAATGCCGTCAGTCACCGAGACGACCGTACCGGTTGTCCGGGTTTCGGCGCCTACGTCCAGATTCTGAATCTTGCTCTTGATCAGTTCACTGATCTCGGAAGGATTCAATTGCATGAATTTCTCCTAGTTCTTAAGCGCCGTGGCCATTGCTTCAAGCTTGCCGCGAACGGAAGCATCGAGGACCTGGTCACCTACCGCCACTTTGATCCCACCAATCAGCGCCGCATCCACCTCGACATGAGGCTGGAGTTTGCTGCCAAAATGGGTTTCAAGCTGGCTCATCAGATTTTTCAGTTGTGCAGCGTCGAGAGGAAAGGCGCTGGTAACGACAGCGTCCTTGACTCCCTCGTCTGCGCTCTTGAGCTGCTCGTAGATTTCCTGGATTTGCGTCAGGACGTCGAGCCGTTCGTTCTCGGCCAGGATGCCAATGAAAGAACTCAGCTCCTGGTTGCCGGCTTCGCCGGAAAGAGAAACAAACAGATCCGCGACCTGCCCGGCGGAAAACTTCGGATTGCCAACGACCTTGGTCATTTCTGCATCTTGCGCAATTGCCGCAAGTCGCTGCAGTCGATCTGACCAGGCCGCCAGCGCCTTACTTTCCCGCGCCAGACGAAACACAGCCTGCGCATAGGGACGAGCGATGGTGACAGATTCAGCCATGAGCGTTACAGATCCTGTTTGATCGCAGCGAGCATGCTGGCGTGCACTTTGGCATCGACTTCGCGGCGCAGAATCTTCTCGGCACCAGCGACGGCCAGTTCGGCAACACGTTCACGCAGGGATTCCTTGACGCGCGCAGCTTCCTGCTCAATTTCCGCCTTGGCACCAGCAACGACCTTGTCGGCTTCGGACTTGGCCTGCACCTTGGCAGCTTCGATGATCTGCTGACCACGTTTTTCAGCTTGCGCAATAATCTCGGCCACTTTTTCCTTGCCTTCGCGCACGGTTTCGGCCGAGTGCTTGGATGCCAGATCAAGGCTATTCCGGCCACGTTCTGCGGCAGAGAGGCCTTCAGCGATCTTTGTCGCACGTTCGTCGAGCGCCTTCATGATGGGCGGCCACACGAACTTCATCGTGAACCACGCCAGAATGAAGAACACAGCGAGCTGGGCGAACAGAGTTGCGTTCAGATTCACGGTTATCTTCCCTCTGAAAGGTTGATGGGAGAAGTCCGCTTATTTAATGACGAACGGATTGGCGAAGGCAAACATCATGGCAATACCAACGCCAATCAGGAACGCCGCGTCAATCAGACCAGCCAGCAGGAACATCTTGGTCTGCAGTTCGTTCATCAACTCAGGCTGGCGCGAGGCGGCTTCAATGTACTTGCCACCCATCAAGCCGATACCGATACAAGCCCCGATAGCGCCCAGACCGATAATCAGACCACAGGCCAGCGCTACATTACCAAGAACAAGTTCCATGACCACTCCTTCAAATTTAATTACTCGTTAACAATCAGAACTACAACAAACTTTGAACCTAATGACCTTCGTGTGCCTGGCCGATATACACCAGCGCCAGCATCATGAAGATGAAGGCCTGCAGCAGGACAATCAGTATGTGAAATACAGCCCATAATGAACCGGCAAATACCTGACCAATCCACAGCACTGGTCCGGTCATGCCGGTGGAACCGCCATAGGCCGCACCCATCAGGGCGATCAGCATGAAGAGCAACTCGCCGGCATACATGTTGCCGAACAGACGCATGCCATGCGAAACGGTTTTGGAGATGAATTCGATCATCTGCATAAGGAAGTTGGGCACATAGAGCAAGGGGTGGTTGCCGAACGGCGCGGTGAATAACTCATGAATCCAGCCGCCCAGTCCCTTGACCTTGATGTTGTACCAGATGCAGAGAACAAGCACGCCAACGGACATGCCAAGTGTTCCATTCAGATCGGCGGTGGGTACGACACGAAGAAAGGCGTGGGGGTTTCCGGTGATGACTTGCCAGATCTTGGGCAGCAAATCGACGGGCAGAAAGTCCATCGAATTCATCAGGAAAACCCAGACAAAGACGGTCAAGGCAAGCGGCGAAACGAACTTTCGCGACTCCTTGTTATGAATGATCGCTTTGGACTGGTTATTCACCATTTCCAGCAGAATTTCGAGGGCTGCCTGGGCTCGCCCGGGAACGCCGGAAGTCACACTGCGTGCGACGCGCCACATGAGAAACAGTCCGAGGACGCCCATCAGGATCGAGAAGAAAACCGTATCGAGATTAATGACGCTGAAATCGATGATCGACGCTTGCGCATGGCCCGTTGTATTCAACTGGGTCAGGTGGTGGACGACATATTCGCCAGCGGTGGGTGCGTTTGCTGCAGCTTCGTGACCAGTAGCCATTATCAGGACTTTTTCCAAAAAGCTAATAAACCCGCTTGCAAAGCAAGCACCAGTCCGATCAGCATGGATAGTGCGTGCAGATCGGTATATTCCTTCACAACAAAAACCAGTAGTCCGACTGTTGCTGCAATCTTGACGAATTCGCCAAGAAAGAAATTTGCTGGGTATGAAGCCCCGGGGCGTTTAGCCACGAACTTCAGGCGCGTAGCAAACAAAAAATTAGGCAGGGTACACGCTAACCCGCCCAGTGTTGCCGATACCGCCCCCCGTGTCCCCGCGAACAACCCAGCTGCTAATGCAGCAATAATCGTTGCTCCAACCTGCAAGAAGATAGCTCTGTACATTTATAAACTACAAAAATATGGCGATCTGGTGCAAGTCATTTACTTGGCCGTCAATCCTTTAAAAAGCAGCAATAAAGGGTTTTAACGACGGGAAGAATTATATCGCTTGACCATTAGCATTACAACAAAAAATAACTCGAAAGGAGTCCAGACGACTATCGCATCCGCTGCAAAATGCCTTCAAGCTGATCGAGATCACCAAATTCAATCTGGATTTTTCCGGCCCCCTTCTGGTTGGTGCGAATTTCTACCTGCGCACCGAGAAAATCCGAAAGCTCCTCCTGCAAGCGAAGTACGTCACGATCCGGCTTTTTTTCCTGCGCCTCTTTTGGAGGTTTGAGGGCATGCTGTGCCAGGCGCTCGGCATCACGCACCGACAAGCCTTTCTGCACCACGCGCTGGGCGAGCTGAATCTGCAGTGCGCCTGACAAGGGCAGCAGGGCGCGGGCATGGCCCATGTCTATCTCCCCACGCATCAGCAACTCCTGCACCGGCGCCACCAGTTGCAGCAGGCGCAGGAGATTGGATGCCGCCGGCCGCGAGCGACCCACCGCATCGGCAGCCTGTTGATGCGTCATTGAAAATTCATCAATCAGCCGTTGCAAGCCTTGGGCTTCTTCGAGCGGATTGAGATTTTCGCGCTGGATATTCTCGATCAGCGCCATGGCCAGCGCCGATTCATCCGGGATTTCGCGTATCAATGCTGGCACTTCGTGCAGACCAGCCATTTGCGCGGCACGCCAGCGGCGCTCGCCAGCGATGATCTCGAAACGGTCTTCGCCCGATTTTTCACCAATTGGACGCACCAGGATAGGCTGCATCAAGCCTTGCACCCGAATCGAGGCGGCCAGTTCTTCCAGCGCGGCGCTGTCCATCCGGGTGCGCGGCTGGTATTTTCCCGGCTGCAGATTGCCGACCGGCAGTGAGCGTTGCTGCTCCTTGCCCTGCGCTTCGTTGCCGGCCAACAGGGCATCGAGTCCGCGACCGAGTCCTTTCAGTTTCATGCCTCTGCTCCTTGTGCGACGTCGGAAGACTCAGCCGTAGCGCGCCGTTCCAGCATTTCCTGCGCCAGCGCCATATAAGCCTGTGCGCCCTTCGACACCCGATCGAAAGCAATCACCGGCTTGCCGTAGGACGGCGCCTCGGCCAGGCGCACGTTGCGCGGGATGATGGTGCGATAGACTTTGTTGCCAAAATGCTCGACCAGTTCGCTGGAGACCTGCTGCGTCAGCGTCGAACGCGGATCGAACAGGGTGCGCAACAAACCCTCGATTTCGAGTTTCGAATTAAGATTGGCGCGCACCTTCTTGAGCGTTGCCACGAGATCAGTCAGCCCCTCCAGCGCGTAGTACTCGCACTGCATCGGGATCATCACCGCCTCGGCAGCCACCAGACCGTTGACGGTCAGCAAATTGAGTGCTGGCGGGCAGTCCAGCAGGATGAAATCGTATTCATCGACGACCGGAGCCAGCGCATCGCGCAGCCGGTACTCACGACCGCCCATCTCGATCAGTTCGACCTCGGCACCGGCGAGTTCGCGATTGGCGGGCAGAATGTCAAACCCGAATTCAGTGCGGATGCGCGCTTCGCTCAGGGTCGAGCGACCGATCAGGATCTGGTAGACAGTCGGTAACGCCACGCGTTTGACGACTCCGCAACCGGTGGTTGCATTGCCTTGCGGGTCGAGGTCGATCATCAGCACGCGCTGCCCGAGGACGGCCAGACAGGCCGACAGGTTGACCGCTGTCGTCGTTTTGCCGACGCCGCCCTTCTGGTTGGTCACTGCCAGTATTTTTGCCAACTCAACTCTCCCCTGAACTTTTTACCGCGGCATTTCTCAAAACAGCCAGATGACGCTCGCCCTCCACTCCCGGCACCTGCAAGCGATGTACGGCATCGAGTTGTACGTCGGCCGGCAGGAGTTCAATCTCAACATGCGGCCAGACCCCCTTCATTGCCAGCCAGCGCCCATCAGCCGCCAGCAAGTGTCGTGACACGCTGACGAAATCAGCCAGCCCGGAAAATGCACGCGACGTAATCACGGCAAAGCCAAGCGACGGATGATACTGTTCGACTCGTCCACAGTGAACGGAAATATTGGGCAAGATCAATTCAATTGCGGCCTGCTGCAGAAATGCAGCCTTCTTGGAATTGCTGTCGAGCAAGGTCACGTCCAAATCCGGGCGGGCAATCGCCAGGGGAATTCCGGGCATTCCGCCGCCGCTGCCAACATCCAGCAAATTCCCGGACGATATGAAAGGCAGCAGCGCCAGCGAATCGAGCAAGTGGTGGCTGACGGCTTTGTCCTGTTCGCGCAGCGCCGTCAGGCTGTAGGTTTTGTTCCACTTGTAAAGCAGAGCCAGGTAGGCGAGAAGTTTTTCCTGGACGACCAACGGCAGTTCAATTGCCAAGCTGGCGAGCCCCTGCTCAATCTGCTCTGCGGGGCTCATGGATTCACCCACCTCAAGCGATCTTGCATGGCGCAGCCTGTGCGCCTCGCTTCAGATGAACCAGCAATATCGAGATCGCCGCCGGCGTCATGCCCTGGATACGCGAAGCCTGACCGATGGTTTCAGGCTTGTGCCGGATCAGCTTTTGCTGAATCTCTGTCGACAAGCCGCCTATCTTGCCGTAATCGAAAGCCTCCGGTAGCCGCGTCTCTTCATTGGAAAGATACCTGGCCACCTCGTCGACCTGACGGTCGATGTAGCCCTGGTATTTGGCCTGAATATCTATTTGCTCGATGACCTGAGTGTCGGAAAGGCCGGCATCGACGGATTCGTCGCCGACCTGCAAAGACATCAGGCTGACATAGCTCACGTCCGGGCGCCGCAACAAATCGTGCAAGGTGTATTCGCGCTCGATCGGCTTGCCCAGCACGCGCGTTTGCTCGTCAATCGACACCTTGAACGGCTGCACCCAGGTCGACCTGAGCCGTTCCTGCTCACGGGCAATCGCCTCGCGCTTGGTGCAGAACGCCGTCCAGCGGGCTTCTCCGACCAGACCCAGGCGGCGACCATGCTCGGTCAGGCGTATATCGGCGTTATCTTCGCGCAGTGAAAGTCGAAACTCGGCGCGGCTGGTGAACATCCGGTAGGGCTCGGACACTCCCCGCGTGATCAGGTCGTCGACCAGCACGCCGAGATAGGCTTCGTCGCGACGCGGCGTCCACGCTTCCTTTCCCTGTACCTGCAGCGCTGCATTGGCGCCAGCCAGCAATCCCTGGGCGGCAGCTTCCTCATAGCCAGTCGTGCCGTTGATCTGGCCGGCGAAAAAGAGGCCGTGGATGGACTTGGTTTCGAGCGAGGCTTTCAGGCCGCACGGGTCGAAATAATCGTATTCGATGGCGTAGCCGGGACGCAGGATATGGCAATTCTCCAGGCCCCGGATCGTCCGCACGAGTGCCAGTTGAACGTCGAAGGGCAGGCTCGTCGAGATCCCGTTCGGGTAGATTTCGTGCGTCGCCAACCCTTCCGGCTCAAGAAAGACGTGGTGGCTGTTCTTGCCGGCAAAACGGTGAATCTTGTCCTCGATCGACGGGCAATAACGCGGCCCGACGCCCTCGATCACGCCGGTGTACATCGGCGAGCGGTCAAGGTTGGCGCGGATGAGTTCGTGCGTCCGCTCATTGGTACTGGTGACCCAGCACGGCAACTGCCTTGGGTGTTGGTTGGCGTTGCCCAGGAATGAAAACACCGGCAGCGGATCGTCCGAGTGCTGCTCCTCCATCACCGAGAAGTCGATGCTCTTGCCGTCGAGACGTGGTGGCGTGCCCGTTTTCAGGCGTCCGGCGGGCAGTTGCAACTCACGCAGGCGCATTGCCAGCGAGACTGAGGGCATATCGCCCATGCGTCCGCCGGTGGTATTCGATAGTCCGACATGGATCAGGCCATTGAGAAAGGTTCCGGCGGTCAATACCACGCAGCGCGCCGCAAAGCGCACACCAAGCTGGGTGACGGCGCCAACCACGCGATCGCCCTCGACCAGCAGATCATCGCAGGCCTCGGCAAACAGGGTCAGGTTCGGCTGATTCTCCAGCCGGCTGCGAATCGCCTGCCGGTAGAGAACGCGATCGGCCTGCGCACGCGTTGCCCGTACGGCCGGACCCTTGCTTGAGTTGAGGATGCGAAACTGGATACCTGCTTCGTCGGTGGCAGCGGCCATGACACCACCAAGCGCGTCGACTTCCTTGACCAGATGCCCCTTGCCGATCCCGCCGATCGAGGGGTTGCAACTCATGGCACCCAGCGTATCGAGGTTGTGCGTGAGCAACAGCGTCTTCGCGCCCATGCGCGCGCTGGCCAGCGCGGCCTCGGTGCCGGCGTGGCCGCCACCGACCACGATCACGTCGAAACGGTCAGGAAACTGCATGGGAATCTTATCTGCTCCGGGAACGCTTGAGGGATGCGGATTTTACGCCAATTCGCTGAAAAATAACAGGTTTCGCCTTCCTGACTTGCTCACTACGGACGCCATTTCCTGGCTAACCATCATTGAAATCATTTCCGGCAAACGCTGCCGCTGATCACTTCCGCTTGATCACTGACGAACAGTCGCGTAAGTTTCTTGCATGAGCCTACCTGATCCAAGCAATACCGCCGATTTGCTCCATAAGATGAGCAAAGACATGGCACGCATGCGGGTGCTCCTGGTTGACCGGCACCCCAGCGCGCGCAAATCGATGCGCATCATTCTTTCGAATCTCGGCATAAGCGCTGTCCATAACGCCGGTACTTCCGCCGAGGTTCTGCTGCAGGTGAAGGCTTATTCGTTCGACATCATCCTCTCCGACTATCAGCTCGACGACGGTCGCGATGGCCAGCAACTGCTGGAAGAACTGCGGCAGAAGCACCTGATTTCCTTGTCCACCGTGTATATGGTAATCACCGCTGAACGTGCTTATCAGAACGTGGTTTCCGTAGCCGAACTGGCACCCGACGATTATCTGATCAAGCCCTTCACTGCCGATCAGCTTCACGCCCGTCTGGCCAGAGCAATCTACAAGAAACAGTTTTTTGAGCGGGTTTTTGCGCATCTGGATAACGGCGCCCATGTTGATGCACTGGCGGCTTGCAATGCTCTGATCGGCCTGGAAGAACAATTTCTTTACGACACCCTGCGCTTCAAAGGTGAAATTCTGAACGCGCTTGGCCGCCATCAGGAGGCTCAGGCGGTTTATCAGCAAGTCCTGGAGCACGCCATGGCGCCCTGGGCGCGCATGGGTCTGGCCATCGCACTGCGCGGCATGGATGAACTGGCCGCCGCCGAAATGCTGGGTGCGTCGGTGATCGACGACTTTCCCGAGTATCTCTCGGCTTACGATTTCGTTGCCAGTGTGCGTGAGGAAATGGGAAAACTTGTGGAAGCACAGGAAGTTCTGCTAAAGGCCACTCAAATCTCGCCTAATAATTCGATACGGCAACGCATGGTCGGCGATGTCGCGGTGCGCAACGACGATCTTGATGCGGCGGAACGTGCTTATGGCAAGGTGCTCGAAAGGCATCGCGGATCGTCGCTCAAGGTCATCGACGACTACACCAACCTGACACGGGTCATGCTCGACAAAGGCCATACG